>NZ_DASVSI010000037.1:0-19554 GCF_036388155.1 Hymenobacter sp.
GCGAAGGGGAATGTTAAAATCTTCGGGGCGTAACAGCGGAGTCTGGCGAAGGTTGGAAGGGGCCGTCGAACATTTCGGGCCGACTGTTCGAAAAAACAAGGGCCGCAATGGCAATTGAAGCCCAACCGGCTTACCTTTCGCCGCGTTCCTTTCCCCGTCCTTCCTTGCCCACCCGTATGCAACCCACCCCTCAAGCCCCTGAAGCCCTTTTTCCCAATGACCTGCTGGTGGAGGTGGCCTGGGAAGTTTGCAACCAGGTAGGCGGTATTTACACGGTTATTCGCAGCAAAGTGCCCGCCACCGTGCCCGCCTGGGGCGACCGGTATTGCCTGTTGGGCCCCTACTTCCCCAACCAGGCCCAGGGCGAATTCGAGAGCTTCGACGACCTCACCGTGCACACCGCCTCCGACCCGTTTGGGGCCGCCGTGCGCACCATGCGCGCCCAGGGCTACGACGTGTGCTACGGCACTTGGCTCGTCACGGGCCGGCCCCGCGTGGTGCTCATCAACCCGTTTCAATCCTACAACAAGCTCGGGGAGCTCAAGGCCGACCTCTGGCAGCGCCACGCCATTCCCTCGCCCGACAACGACGACCTGCTGCACCAGGTCATTGCGTTTGGGCACCTCACCACCATTTTCTTCCAGCACCTGGCCGCCCAACTGGCTGCCAAGCCCGGGCGCCGCCTGCTGGGCCACTTCCACGAGTGGATGACCGGCGTGGCCATCCCGGAGCTGCGCCGCCTGCAAGTGCCTGCGCACCTGCTCTTCACCACCCACGCCACGCTGCTGGGCCGCTACCTGGCCATGAACGACCCCAACTTCTACGACCACCTGATGTGGGTGAATTGGGAAGCCGAGGCCCGCAAATTCAACATCGAGCCCGCCGTGCGCATGGAGCGCGCCGCCGCCCACGGCAGCCACGTGTTCACCACCGTGAGCGAGCTGACGGTGCGCGAGTGCATCTACCTGCTGGACCGAATTCCGGACGCGGTGCTGCCCAACGGGCTCAACATCGAGCGGTTTGTGGCCCTGCACGAATTCCAGAACCTGCACCAGCAATACAAAGCCAAGATTCACGAATTCGTGATGGCGCACTTCTTCCAGTCCTACGCCTTCGACTTGGACAAGACGCTGTACCTCTTCACTTCGGGCCGCTACGAGTACCACAACAAGGGCTTCGACCTGACGCTGGAAGCCCTGGCCCGCCTCAACCACCGCCTGCAAGCGAGCGGGCTGGAAGGCACGGTGGTCATGTTCTTCATCACCAAGCGCCCCTTCACCAGCATCAACCCGCAGGTGCTGGAGCGCCGTGCCATGCTCGACGAGGTGCACGAAACCTGCCAGGCCATTGAGCGCCAGGTGGGCGAGCGCCTCTTCTACGCCGCTGCCGCCAGCCAAGACCACAAGTTGCCCGAACTGGGCTCGATGGTGGACGACTACTGGAAACTGCGCTACCGCCGCACCCTGCAAAGCTGGAAAACCAACGCCCTGCCGCCGGTCATTACCCACAATTTGGTGAACGACCAGGACGACGACATTCTGGGTTTTATGCGCCGGGCCAAGCTGCTCAACAACCGCCACGACCAGGTGAAAATGGTGTACCACCCCGACTTTGTGTCGCCGGCCTCGCCGCTGCTGGGCATGGAATACGGGCAGTTTGTGCGCGGCTGCCACATGGGCGTGTTCCCGAGCTACTACGAGCCCTGGGGCTACACCCCGCTCGAATGCGTGGCCCGCGGCGTGCCCGCCATCACCTCCGACCTCTCGGGCTTCGGCGATTACGTGCTGCAAACCATCCCCGACCCCGAATCAAAGGGCATCTTCGTAGTGCACCGCCAGGAGAAATCCTTTGATGAATCGGCCGAGGAGCTCACCAACATGCTCTGGGACTTCGTGTTGCTCAACCGCCGCGAGCGCATCATGCAGCGCAACGCCGTGGAAAGCTCCGCCGAGCTATTCGACTGGAAAAACCTGCGCGTGCACTACGACCGGGCCTACGCCCTGGCGCTGGAGCGGAAATAACCCTCTGCGGACCTCCGCGTTTTTCCTCCGCGAACCTCTGCGAGAAAATTAAATACCATCTTTCTCGCAGAGGTTCGCGGAGGAAAACGCGGAGGTCCGCAGAGAATCAGCCCTTTTGAATCATGAAAATTCAGTTCCCCGTCGCTGCCCTGTTGATGGTAGGATTGCACGCAGCAGCCCACGAGTTTTGGCTGGAAGCCCCGCGCTTCCGCCTGCAGCCGGGCCAGACGGTGAACGTGCACACGCTGGTGGGCGAGAATTTCCGAGGCGAACCGTGGACCACCAAGGCCACCAAAGTCCTGCGCCTCGTGCGCTTCAGCCCGGCCGGCACGGACTCTACGGCCCTCACACCCGCTCCGGGCGCCGCCGAGGCCGACACGTTTCGCACCGGGTTTGCCTTCGCCCAGCCCGGCACCCACGTGGTGCTGCTGCGTTCCTCCAACTCCTTCCTTGAACTGCCCGGCGACAAGTTTACCGCCTACCTGCGCGAAGAGGGCTTAGACTACGCCCTCAGGCTGCGCCAGGAGCGCGACGAAGCGGCCAAGCCCGGACGGGAAACTTACCGCCGCTGCGCCAAAACGCTGGTGCAGGTAGGCGAAGCAGCCACCGTGCCCGCGGCCGCCGACAGCGCCTGGCGGCACGTGTACGGCCTGCCGCTGGAGCTGGTGCCCGAGCAGAACCCTTACCGCCTGGTGGCCGACAAGTCTTTGACGGTGCGTGTACTACGTAGTGGAAAACCTGCCTCCGGGGCAGCCGTACAGATATGGCAGCGCCAGCCCAATGGCCTGCCAACCACACATTTTACCACGCGCACTAACCAAAACGGCCGTATCCTGTTACGTCTTTCCGGACCAGGCCCCTACCTCCTGGCTGCGGTCGACATGACCGCGGCGCCGGCCAAGCTCCGCGACCGCGCCGATTGGCAGTCCACCTGGGCCTCGCTCACCTTTGCGGGACCGGCCGCAGCACCCGGTCGGTCGGCCACAAAATAGTAGTCCCGTTCGCCCAAAATTTTGGGTTTTTTCTTTACCTTCGCCGTTCTCTTACCCCTCCTTGCTTACGCTGTATGAAGTACACGATTGATAAAAAAGAAAGCTACACCATCATCACCATTGAGGAGAAGAAGCTCGACACCACCGTTGCGCCCGACCTCAAATCGGAGTTCGTGAAGCTTAACGCCGAAGGCATTAACAACCTGATTCTCGACCTTACCAACGTTAAATACACGGACTCGTCGGGCCTCAGCTCCATCCTTATTGCCAACCGGCTGTGCAATTCCACGGGCGGTTTGCTGGTCCTCACCGGCCTGCAAGACCACGTGCTGAAGCTCATCACCATCAGCAAACTGGAATCGGTATTGCACATTCTGCCCACCGTAGAAGAGGGCATCGACCGGGTATTTTTGCACGCCATCGAGCGTGACCTGACCGACAAAGAATAATTTTTTAGCCCCGGCACGTGGCTGTTAGCTGTTGGTTTTCGGGCTGACGGCTAACAGCCTTTTTATTTATTTTTTTATTGAGGAGCTGTTGCCTTGGCTACGGTGGCGCTTGCTTCACCTATTTATACTTATTTTGACTTTTGAGCTGAAGATTTTAGGTTCGGCGTCGGCCACCCCGGTGCTTTCCCGCCACCCCACGGCGCAGGTCCTTACCGTGGGCGCGCACAACTACCTCATCGACTGCGGCGAGGGCACCCAGTGGCAAATGCTGGAGCACCGCGTGCGCCCGCACCACCTGCGCGCCATCTTCATCTCGCACCTGCACGGCGACCATTACTTCGGCTTGTTTGGCCTGCTGGGCACCATGCACCTGCAGGGCCGCACCCAAGCCCTTACCATCATCGGCCCGCCCGGCCTCGACGAAGTGCTCACCACCCAGGCCCGGGTTTCCAACATGCAATTGGGCTTCACCATGGCGTTCACGCCCGTCGACACCGAGGCGCACGCCGTGGTGTACGAGGACGAACAACTCACGGTGAGTTCTTTGCCCATGCGCCACCGCATTCCGTGCGCGGGCTACCTGTTTGCGGAAAAACCGCGCCGCGCCAACCTGCTCAAAGACCGGCTGCCCGCGGGGCTGCTGCCTCAGCAACTGGCGCGCCTGGCCCAGGGCGAAGACTTGGAAGCCAGCGACGAGCAGCCCGGCCTGCGCCACGCCGACGTGGCCGGCCCGGCCCCTACCCCGCGCCGCTACGCCTTCTTTTCCGACACGCTCTACACGCCGGCCCTCGCCGACCTCATCCGCGGCGCCGACCTGCTGTACCACGAAGCCACCTTTTTGGAAGAGCTGCGCGAGCGCGCTGCCCAAACCCACCACAGCACCGCCCGCCAAGCCGCCCAGCTGGCCCAAGCCGCCGACGTGAAGCACCTGCTGCTGGGCCACTTTTCCAGCCGCTACAAAAACCTGGGGCCGCTGCTCGACGAAGCGCACGCGGTGTTCCCTACGGCCGAACTAGCCACCGAGGGCTTAACGGTGACTTTGTAATTGACTTTGCCTATACGGCCTGTCGTCGTCTGCTGTCAGCCTGAGCTTGCGAAGGACCTCATCCGATTAGAACTTGTCGTTCAGCGGTGATAAAGCCCTTCGCTGCGCGGACGCCAGATGAGGATGGCAGCAGACGATGACCGACTGGATTGCTGACATTTCGTTTCTTCATGAATTCTTTTGCTCAAAAAAAGCAGCAGCTTTACCTCGTTCTCAGCGGCATTTTTCTGGTGAATGCGCTGCTTGCCGAAATCATCGGCGTCAAGATTTTTTCGGCCGATAAGCTGATGGGGTTGCCCGGCAACCTCACCGCCGGCGTGCTCATCTGGCCCGCCGTGTTTGTGACCACCGACATTATCAACGAGTACTTCGGCAAGGCGGGCGTGCTGCGCATCAGCTACCTCACCATGGCGCTCATTGTGTTCGCGTTTGGGGTTATCTACCTCACCACCAAGCTGCCGCCGGCCGATTTCTGGCTCGACGTGAACAAGACGGACAACCAGGGCCGGCCCTTCAACATCGACTTTGCCTACCAGAGCATATTCCGGCAGGGGCTGGGCATCATCATTGGCTCCATTGCGGCGTTTGGCGTGGGGCAGCTGCTCGACGCCACCATTTTCGCGGCCATCCGCAAGGCTACGGGCGGGCGCTTTGTGTGGCTGCGGGCCACGGGTTCCACGCTGGTGTCGCAGCTGGTCGACTCGTTTGTGGTGCTGTACATCGCATTCCGCGTGTTTGGCAATTGGCCCATGGCGCAGGTGCTGAGCGTGGCCAACACCAACTACTGGTACAAGTTCGCCTCGGCTATTTTGCTGACGCCGGTGCTGTACCTGGCGCATTTTCTCATTGACCGTTACTTGGGCAAGGAAGAGTCGGTGGAGCTACTGCATAACGCCACGGAAAATATGTCTGTTTAACTTGTAACCCTTTACCATTTATTTATGCGAATCGTTTTACTAGCAATTTTTATCTTAGTTGTTCCCCATGTTGTTCGAGCACAGCTTGATTTCAGAAGCGGTACTTTCCAATTAAAAAGCAGCCCGGAAACGCAGCGTACCGGACTTCTGCGTCTGGGCAGCAACTTGGTAGTGAAGCAAATGCAGAACGGCCCCGCCGTGAAATATCCGTTGGAGGAAGTGCTGACGTACCACTTAGGGCTACGGCACTACGTCCGGGCAAGCAGCTTCCTGATGAGGTCTCCTTCAGGCTGGACGCACGAAATAGCCAACAACACCTTTGTGGAGCTGCTCGATACTGGCTCCGTCTCGTTGATGCGCTATGAGTACGTTGGGCAGACCAGCGACAAGCCTATTTACTTATTGCAGCGAGTTGGTGAAGCGCGCGCCACGGCCATTCCGTACAACGCCTTCGACGGCGCCGGGCAAGCATTCTATGATGCCTTGGCGCCTTACGTCGCCGCAAGGCCTGACTTGCTAGCAGTAATGCAAAACAAGAAAGTAACGATTTATAGTTTGCATACCTTTATTCACGCTCTTAATAGAAAAGTGCCTTTTCTTGATTATTCTATGCAAGGGTCATCACCGAGCAGCAAATAAGCCTAATCATTCCCATGTCCCGCATCCTCACCGGCATCCAGAGCACGGGCCGCCCCCACTTGGGCAACCTGCTTGGAGCCATTCTGCCAGCCATCGAGCTGTCGAAAAACCCCGCCAACGATACGCTATTTTTCATCGCCGACTTGCACTCGCTCACGCAAGTGCGCGACCCGGCAGTGCTGCGCCACAACACCTATTCGGTGGCCGCGGCGTGGTTGGCTTGCGGCTTCGACACCGAGCAAGGCCTCTTTTACCGGCAGTCAGACGTGCCGCAGGTGACTGAGCTGACGTGGTACCTGAGCTGCTTCACGCCGTTCCCGATGCTGGCCAATGCCCACTCGTTCAAGGACAAGGCTGACCGGTTGTCGGACGTGAACGCCGGCCTGTTTACCTACCCGGTGCTGATGGCGGCCGACATCCTGCTCTACGACGCCGAATTTGTGCCCGTGGGCAAAGACCAGATTCAGCACCTGGAAATCGCCCGCGACATTGCCCAGGCGTTCAACACGCGCTACGGCGACACGCTGGTGCCGCCCCAAGCCCGCGTCGACGCCGAGCTGATGACCATTCCCGGCACCGACGGCGCCAAAATGAGCAAAAGCTACGGCAACATCATCGACGTGTTTGCGCCGGAGAAGGAATTGCTGAAGGCCGTGAAATCCATTATTTCGGACAGCACGCCACTCGAAGCACCCAAGAATACGGCCACCGACGTCACGTTCAAGTTGTACTCGCTGCTGGCCACGCCCGAAGAAACGGCCACCATGCGCGCCAATTACGAAGCCGGCGGCTACGGTTACGGCCACGCCAAAAAGGAGCTGTACGAGGTGATTCTGCGGCGCTTTGCTACCGAGCGGGAGCAGTTCGATTTCTACATGAACAACCTGCCCGAACTGGACGCCAAACTGGCCATTGGCGCCCGTCGCGCTCAGGAGTATGGCGCCGGCGTGCTGGCCAAAGTCCGCCAGAAGGTGGGCTACGGCCCGTAGCCGCGAGCCGTTTGTCATTGCGAGCGCCGCAGGCCGTGGCAATCCGTCCTCTCTTCAGCGACCAACTTTAAGACGTGACAAACCAGCACAAAAAGCCCTACCGGGTCCGACCCCAGCTCTGCGCAGAAACGGGGTCGGACCCGGTAGGGCTTTTCACATCCTAGGGCTGGTCGCTGAGAACAGGACGGATTGCCACGGCCTGCGGCCTCGCAATGACGGCGCCCTACTCAAACGCCTGTTGCGCCGAAAAGCTGAAACCGACTTTGCTGCCGCGGCTAACCTGCTGGTTTTCCATTTTTTGCTTGACGCTGATTTTCTGAATTTCCGGCAGCGGTGGGGCAATCAAGTCGTTGTTGACGGCGGCAATCATGGCGCTTTCCACGAAGAGGCGCATGGCGTCGGTCGTGATGACGTTGTCCGACATGTCGTTGTTGGGCAGTTCGAGCTGCTGCACGCCTTCCAAATAGTAGTGGTTCTCGATGTTGACCAGCAGGCGGCCCACCAGGTAGCCTGGGTCGTTGAGGCGGTGGTATTTGATGCTGTCGGCCATGAAGTTGTAGGCCATGATGTGGCCAAAGAAGCGCCGCCGAAAATCCGCGCCTACGTAAGCGCTGGGCATGGGGCCGTAGTCGTCAGCAAACGTCACCACGTTGGAGTGCATGACGAACACCAGCAAATCCCCCGAAAACTTGATGTGAAACTCCATGTCGTTGATGGAGCGGTACTCAATCACCACGCTCGAGTCGAGGGGCGTGAGCTTGCGGGTGAGTTCCACCACCAGCTCCTGCGACACCAGCCGCAGGCAGTCGAACGCCGCCTGGGTGTTGCGGAAAATGGCTTGCTTGGCGGTAGATTTTTGCTTGAGGCCGTCGAAAATCTGGTCCAGGCGGTCGGCTGGGGCTTGGGTGGGCGAGCCGGCTTGGGCCGTGGGCAGGTTGTCGGTGGCGGTGGCGCCGCTGTGCCCGGCTTCGAGGACAGGAGCTGCTTCTGGAGCCGCCGGCTTGGTTTTGCTGCTTTTAGCGGCTCGCTTTTTGGCGGGTGCCGCGGGCGCTACCTGCTCAACCCCCGGGGCGGCTTCGGCGTCGGTGAACAGTTCGGGTGAGGTAGTTTTTTGGGTGGACTTGGCCATGCGATACAGGAAAACGATAACGCCCATTTGTAGAGGCGCGAGGGATGTCAGCGAAGTTAAGCACAACAGCAACGTGGACAACGAGGGCTTGGGCTAAGCTCAAGTACGACAACCAGCGCCCTTTTCGTTGCGAAACGTGCTAGGCCTGGCCCTACGGCAACTGCTTATTCTCACCCAGCACGGGCGGCTCACCTAGCTCCTCAGCCGTTTTCCACTCGGGACTGTAGAAGGCTACGGTGCGCAGCCCGGCGTGCCCCCGCGCACCCGGAGGCAGCAGCATGCGCTGGGCCGTGGCGTGGGCCAGGGCCTCTCCTACTGAGCGCACGGCGCCCGCTGGCACCGCCCGCCGCTCCAGCTCCGCGAGCAGTTGGTCGCCGTCCACGGCTGCGATGCGGGCAGTGAGCAGAGCCTCCAGCTCGGCCCGGTGCGCTACGCGGGCGGCGTTGGTTTCGAAGCGGGCATCGGTGGCCCACTCGGCGTGGTTTAGGGCGGTGCACAACTGCCGGAACTGGCCATCGGAGCCCACCGCCAGCACCACCTGGCGGCCATTGGCAGCGCGGTACACGGTGCCGTAGGGCACAATGCTGGGGTGGCCCGAGCCGAGGGGCTGGGGGTCGTGGCCCGTCACGAGGTAGGTGGCGGCCTGGTTGGCCAGGGCCGAGAGGGCGCTGTCGAGCAAGCTCACCTGCACCAGCGCCCCCCGCCCCGTGCGCTCCCGCCGAAACAGCGCCGTGAGCAGGCCTTCTTTGAGTTGATGGGCCGCCAAGAGGTCTACCATGGCCACCGGCATTTTCTGGGGCGGCTGGCCGGGACCCGCGGCGTTGAGGTACAGGAAGCCTGCCTCGGCCTGCAGCACGGCATCGTAGCCAGCCCGCGGGTTCTCGGGGCCATAGCCCGTGAGGTGGCCGTAAATGAGGCGCGGATTTTCCCGCGAAAGGGTGGCGTAATCAGCGCCCAGCTTTTCGGCATCGCCGGGTTTGTAGCTGGCCAGTACAACGTCGGCAGCACTGGCCAACTGATGCAGCTCGGCTTGGCCAGCAGCAGTGGCAAGGTCCACCACCACCGACTTTTTGCCCCAGTTCGAGGCCGCGAAATAGGCCGAAAGCGAAGTCCCCGGCGCCACTGAAGGTGCTGTGGTTTCGGCCGCCGTTTTCCAGGTGCGGGTGACGTCGCCGGCTGGGCTTTCAATTTTCAGAACTTCAGCGCCTAGCTCGGCAAAAAACTGCCCTACCTGCGGGCCTGCTAACACCGAGGCTAGCTCCAGGACTCGAAGGTGGGCGAATGGGAGCGACACGGCTGAAGCGGGCACAAGTACGATGAAATTCAGGTTTTAAACATTCAAAAGAACGATGTAGAGACGCGATGCTTCGCGTCTCCGGCGCCGCGCCAGTTGAGCAGTCAAGCGTCGTTAAGGAGTCATCGTTCAATGCCGAGACGCGAAGGGTCGCGTCTCTACATCGTTCTAGCAATTGCATTACCTAGAGCAAGTAACCATAGTCGCGCAGCTCTTCGCGGGGGTTGACGCCCAGCCTCAGCAGTCGCCCGTGGTGCAGCAAATAAACGACATCGCACAACGCCAGCACTTCCGCGTACCGATGGTCGCTCAGCAGCAGGCCTTTGCGCTGAGCTACTTGTTGCATTTCGGTGGCCAGGGCTTCCACGTGCACGGGCATGATGCCGGTGAAGGGCTCGTCGAACAAGGAAAAGACGGTGTCGGCGTGCAGCAAAAGCAGCACTTGCACCAGGCGTGCCGTGCCGCCCGACACCTCCCCCAGTCGCCCATCAAGGTGCGGGTGCAGCTCGGGGAAGTTGCGGGTGGCTTGGTCGATGTCGACGCGCAGCAGCCGGGCCGCTTGGCGCAACGACAGGTGCCCAGGCAGCAGCGGCACTTGCGGCAGGTAGTTGAGCAGGCCGGGCGTTTGGAAGGCCGGCACCACGCGCTGGTTGTTCACGCGCACCGAGGCGTCGGGCACGGCGCGCGCGCCAAACACGGTTTGCAAGAGCGTGGATTTGCCGGTGCCGTTGCGACCCAACAGGCCCACTATCTGCCCGGTTTGCACCCGCAGATACACATTCGAAAGGATGGCCCGGCCGCTGAAAGCCACTTTGATGCCGTCGGCTTCCAGCACCTGGGGGCCTGCCCAGCGCGGCGCCTTCACGTGAGCACGGCTTGGGCGGCCGTGGCGAAGATGAGAAAAAACGCCCCATCGAGCAAGGCTGTCCCGGCCCAGAGGCGTACCCGCGACACGCCCAAGTTGTAGTAAAACCAGTATTGGTGCGGACGTAGCTGCTCGGCCAAGTACCACACCGCGGGCAGGGTCAGCAGCTTGGCCAAGGTCAGGGCCGGTAGCATGCCGGCCTTGCCTTCGCGCAGCAACGGCACCAGGGCAAGGCCAATAATCAGCCCCGTGCACCCCAACATAAAGGGCGCAATGCTGCGGTAAAACAGCCCCACGGCCCGCATCCAGGTAAGCAATGACGTCATAAAATCAGGTTCGAGTTGTCGAACCCACAACGGGCGTGGGCGCCGTTTATTCTATCAGCCCGCTGCGCGCAAATACCGGAAACGTCACCTCCCGCTCGCCGTCGCCCCACAGCGGCAGCAACTCGGTTGCCAGCAGCGCCACGGCGTCTGCGCCCCGCTCCTTCTCGTATTTCACCGCGCTCGACCACGTGCGCAGGTACTGCAAAAACCACTCGGCCGACCAGTGCCGGCGCACGGCAAAATGGGCCTTCTGTACGCCGACAAACGGGAAAGGAATGCGGGCGTATTCCTCGTCGATGTGCCAGCGGTTGGCGTCCCAGTACGGGCCCATGGTCACGTCGTGAAACTGCCGAATAACAAGGTCTAGGTCCGGGCTGATTTTCGCCAGCCCGTAGCCCCATTCCGCCAGCACCGCCCCGTGGCGGGCCACCCGGCGCACTTCGCGGTGGTAGGCGTCGTGCTCAAACCAATGCACGGCCTGGGCCACGGTGATGAGGTCGAAACGCTGAGCCGGGAAAAGCGTTTGCTCCGCCTGGGCTTGCTGGTACCGAATGTTCGGGCGGGTAGTGGCTTGCGTGAGCTGCTTCTCGCTCAGGTCGGTGGCGTCGACCCGCACAAAATAGTCGGCCAGCACGGCCGCCACCTGCCCATTGCCGGTGGCGCAGTCCCAGGCCCGCTCGCGGCTTTGCACCTGGGGCAGCAGCCAGTCGTAGAGTTCGGCCGGATAGTCAATCCGGTAGCGGGCATAGTCGGCGGCTTGGGTGGAAAAACGGTCGAGGGCCATGGTCATTGCTCCGAGCTTGGGCCCAGAGTCAGCAAGTAACAACGCGTTGGCGCCACGGCTTGCTTCGTCGGTTCTTCCAATCCGGCGGGTTTAGGCAATGGCCCCGCCCGGCAAGGCTTCAAAATAGGCCTTTGCCTCGGCCTGGCCTTTGGCCAGCATTCCGCGCATGGCGGCGGGGTCGAACGTGAGCCCGCCCGGCCCGCCTTCCACCAGCTTGGTGGCGGGCCTGATTTCGTGGATGGTGGTGACGGCCGTGTTGCCGAAGGGGTTGGCGGCCTGCGCAAAAGCAGCCTGCACGGTAGCCGCCGCCACCCCATCCGCTAGCAGCAGGGTGCGCACGGCTTCCAAATACGCGTTGCCCTGCTGGTAAAGCCGGGCCAACCGATAGTCGTTCGAGGCCACGTCTTCCCCAAACATGTCGGTGGTGCGCTCCAGAATGGCCACGGCCTGGGTGAGCTTGGCGGGGTCGGCGGGGTGCTGGCGCGGAGAAAGCGTGATGGCAATGATGGTTTCCGCGCCCTGGTCGATGGCCGCCTGCAGGGGCGTGGGCTCGCGCACGCCGCCGTCCACGTACTGCCGCACGGGTTGAGCGCCCTGAATGACCTCGACCGGCTGCATGAGTACCGGCTGACACGACGAGGCCAGCATGGCCCGGCGCAGCTCGGTGGCGTTGTTGGTCTGCATCACGTCGTAGAACGCGGTGGGCGGGGCCGGTTGGGTGGTCCAGTACACCAGCTGCTGGGTTTGCAGGCACACGGTGGCCAGCATTACCGGGGCCGCGGCGGCGCGCAGGCGCTGAAACCGGTCGTCGGTCAGCAGCTCGTTGATTTTATTTTTCAGCGGCGTGGCGTCGTGCAGCGAGGTGCCCAGCGCCAGATTTCCGATGGTGCCCAGCTTCACCAGGTCGTCCTGGCGCAGGGTGGTGTATTGCTGCTCCAGCAGCGCCAGCTCGCCGCAGGCGGCCAGCGGCACAATGAGCGCGCCCGTGCTGGTGCCGCAGTACACGTCGAACTGGTCCACGGGCCGCACGTTTTCGTGGATGTACTTCAGGGCGCCCACCGCGAAAGCGCCTTTCGACCCGCCGCCGCTGATGACTAAGGCTGTTTTGGCCATGATGAGGAAGGTTGGGATTACAATTCGGGCGGCAGGCTGCGCTTGTACCGGAAGTTAAACGACAGGGCCAGCTGGCCGTAGGTGGCGGGCGTGCGGAAGTCGCGGTGCACCCGCACCGACACCCCCAGCAAATTGCTCGTTTCGAAGCCAATGCCGCCTCCCACCCACTGCCGCCAGGCGTCGGGGCCGGAGCGCACCAGCGGCAGGTACTCGGCCTGCAGGTTCACGTGGAAGGACTTGGCCAACAGCACCGGCGGGCCCTGCGCCAGCTTGTAGGTGAGGCGCCCCCCGGCCAGCACGCCCACCTTGGTGCCTGGGTATAGGGCGCCGAGCACCAGGCCGGCGCGCAACTTCTCCGGCACCAGCGTGACTTGCGGCACCACTTGCAACGTGGCCAAATACAGGGTCCTGTCGCCCCGCGGGCGGCTGAAGCCCTGGCCCAGCTCAGCCATCAGGTCGAAGCCTTTGGGCATTTCCTGCGCGGCGGCGCCGGCTGGCAGCAGCAGCCCGCCCAGCACCGCGCCGTAGCTCAAAGCAGATTTCATAGACCAGGACGGTAGTGGTGAAAGACCGGGGAATTGGCTCAACTGAAAACGACGTTGCCAGCTGTGTCAATACATAGTGAAGTTACTATTTTTCAAGCAAAGGAACAAACGAGGTATTTCTTCCGTGTTACCGGCTGCCGTGCCGCAATTCGGCAAGCTGGAGCTTAGTAGCGGGGCGTTGTATCTTTACTTCAAATCAAGCGGTTTGCTGACCACGGCATCAAGGTCAGCCTTTTACAACTCTCACTAAGCTGAACCTTGACGTTTCACGAATTTAAGCTTCACGACGACCTGTTGGCCGGCGTGGACGCCATGAACTACCAGCAGGCCACCCCCATTCAGGAGCAGGCCATCCCCAAAATCATCGACGGCAAAGACCTGATTGCCTGCGCCCAAACCGGCACCGGCAAAACCGCCGCCTACCTCCTGCCGCTGCTCGACAAGATTTCGCACGCCAAGCACGGCCACACCACCACCCTCATTCTGGTGCCCACCCGCGAGCTGGCCACCCAGATTGACGAGCAGGTGATGGGCTTCGGCTACTACGTGGAAGCCAGCAGCATTGCCATCTACGGCGGCGGCAAATCCGAGAACTGGGAGCAGCAAAAGCGCGCCCTCACTTCCGGCGCCGACATCATCATCGCCACGCCCGGCCGCCTCATTGCGCACCTGCAAATGGGCTACGTGAAGTTCGACAAAATCAAGTACCTGGTGCTGGACGAAGCCGACAAGATGATGGACATGGGCTTCTCCGATGACATCTTCAACATCGTGCGCCAGCTGCCCAAGGAGCGCCAGACGCTGCTGTTTTCGGCCACCATGCCGAGCAAAATCCGGGAGTTTTCGCAGCAGATACTGAACAACCCGGACGAAATTCGCCTGGCCGTATCAAAGCCCGCCGCCGGTATCGACCAGCAGTTTTACATGGCCTACGACCGCCAGAAAATCTACGTTCTGGAGCACCTCATCAAGACGCAGGACGTGCAGAGCATGGTGCTCTTCACCAGCCAGAAAGCAGCCGTGGGCGGCATCGTGAAAGCGGTGAACAAGCTCGGCATCGAAGCCCGCGGCATCAGTTCCGACCGCACCCAGGAAGAGCGCGAGGAAATCATGCGCGCCTTCAAAAACAAGCAGTTCCCCATCCTGGTGGCCACCGACGTGCTCAGCCGCGGCATCGACATCGACTCGCTGAGCCACGTGGTCAATTATGATATTCCAAGAGCGGCCGAGGACTACGTGCACCGGATTGGCCGTACGGCCCGCGCCGCCACCAAAGGCACCGCCATCACCTTCATCTCGGACCAGGACCAGGACCGGGTGGTAAAGATTGAAAAGCTCATCGAGCGCGACATCGAGAAGCAGAAAATCACGGAGGAGTTGGGCCTGGGCGAAGCGCCCGAATTCGACCCCAAACGCTTCGCCGGCCTGGGTGGCAAGATTGGCGGCCGCCCGGCCCGCGGCGGTCACGGCGGCGGTGGCGGTAGCCGCGACCGTGGCCCCCGCCCCGAAGGCAGCGACCGCGGCCCGCGCCGCGAAGGTGGCGGAGGCGGTGGCCGGGATGGTGGCCGCGACGGCGGCAAGCCCCGCCGCGACGCGCCCGACCCCAAAGACCCCAAGCACCAGGAGCGCCTGGCCAACGCCAAAAATGCGCTGGCCGCCCTCGACGCCGGCCACGCCCCCGCCGTGCCCTACCAGCGCCCCCCGCGCCCCGAAGGCGAAGAGCGCCGCGACCGTGGCCCCCGCCCCGAGCGCACCCCACGGCCCGAAGGCGAGGCCCGCCCGCCCCGGGAACCCCGCGCCCCGCGCCCGGAAGGTGAAGCCCGGCCACCACGGGAGCCTCGGCCCGAAGGCGAACCCAAGGACGGCGCGAGCCAAGCCCACGAACCCCGCGCTGAAGGCGAGCGTCGCCGCAGCCGCGGCGGCCGCAACCGCAAGCGCGGCCCCAAGCCCGAAGGTTCTGCTGCCCCAACGGCGGGCGACGCCCCGGCCGCACCGGTTGCCGGCGAGTAGCCCGCTGCCGGCCCAGCCGTTTTAGCCGGAGCGATTTAGCACTTGGCTTTTCGCCAACAAAAAGCCCTGCCACCAACTGGTGACAGGGCTTTTTCACGTTTGAAACCGGTTGCTTACCGAACTTCTAGGCGCAGCGTTTGCTTGCCTTGGCCGGAGACGACGACCAGCGTGTAAGGGCCCGGCTTCAGCCCCAAGTCATCGATTGCGATGGCGTGCGAGCCGCTGGAGTACACCCGTTCGGTCAGCGTTTTCACGCGCTGGCCTCTGAAATCGTACACTTGAATGGCGACCGGGCCCGACTCGGTCAGCGCGAATTTTACGGCCGTGCGGTCGGACGCCGGGTTGGGGTACAACCTGGCCGCAGTGGACTCATCCAAGGTGGCGGCGGGAGCGGCCGGGGCCATTCGGGCCGCGGAGCAGGCAGCGGCCGTGGGACTGTTGCCCGTCACCTCCAGCCAGTCGATGTTGGCAAACTCGGCGGCCACCGTGGTTTCGAGCCGGATGGCATTGACTCCTGCGCGCAAGGTCACGCTGGCCGTGGTGGTGGTCCAGGTGGTCCAGGCGGCGGTTTTGGGGAAGGGCACGCTGGCCACGGCCGAGGCTCCGTTCACCAGCACCCGGGCCGTGGTGGCGCTGCTGCCGCCCGCATTGGCGTAGCGGAAGCGCAGGGTGTAGGTGCCGGCGGCCGGCGCATTCACGTTCCAGTCGATGCCCCGGGCAGCAGAGTTGGAGAGGTTGATGTAGAAGCCGTTGTCGGCCCCGGTGTAGGAGTTTTGGCGCGAGCCGTTGGCCCCGCAGAAACCGCTGGTTTCGGTGGCTGCTTCTTCGATGCGCAGCGTGGTGCTGCCCCCTCCCCCGCCGCTGGCGGTGAAGTTTGCCGTGATGCTCTTATTGGCGTTCATGGTCACCGTGGTGCTGGCCGTGGTGGCCGTCGAAGCACCGCTCCAGCCGGAGAAGACGTAGCCCGCCGCCGGGGTGGCCGTGAGCGTGACCACCGTATTGGGCGCGTAGGACGCGGCGTTGGGGCTTTGCGCCACCGTGCCGCCGGCCACTGGGTTGCGGCTCACCGTGAGGGTGAAGTTCGAAGTGGGGGTGGCGGTGAAGGTGGCGGTTGCCGTGCTGTTGGCATTCACGGTGACGGTGGTGGTGGCGCTGCTGCCGCTGGCAGCGCCGCTCCAGCCGGCGAAGGTGTAGCCCGCGGCCGGCGTGGCCGTGAGCGTGACCACTGTGCCGGCGGCGTAGCTGCTGGCGTTGGGGCTGCGCGATATGGTGCCGCCGGCGGCCGGGCTGGCCGTGGTGGTGAGCGTGTACGTGGTGGGGGGCGGCGTGGTGCCCCCGCCGCAGCTGGTGGAGCTGGTCAAAGTAGCTCCGGCGCCCCCGCTGACGGTTGATTTCACGTTGGCCGCCGGCGTGATAGTCAGGGCGTAGGGCGGCGTAAAGGCGGTGCCTTGGCCGGTCCGTCCGCCCGAGGTGCCCACAAACACGTTGTTCAGCTCGCTAACGGCCGTGAAATCGTTTTCGAACAAGTCGATGGGGTTGTTCACGTTTTCAAAGTAGTTGCTTTCCACCCGCAGGTCGGCTTCAAAGCCCGCCCGGATGCAGTGGTTGTTGCCCGCGCTGCTGAAGTAGTTGTTCACGATGTGCACCTTGCCGAACCGCACCCGCGGCATCCGCTCGCGGCAGCCCTGGGCCCACCAGCAGTTCTGCATGGTGATGCGCAGCTTGCCGCGGTCGCCGGTGGCACCGTCGCTCGACCCAAACAGGTTGGAAAACCGGTGGTCGTCGGCCCCGCCCGAACCGCCGGGGATGGGCGGCTTCAAGTACACAAAGCGGCACCAGGTGATGGAGATGTAGTCGGCCAGGTTTTTTACGTCCAGGTTGCCGTCCACGCCGTCCTGAAAATCGCAATGGTCCACCCACACGTTCGTGCAATTGTCAATCGTCAGGTGGTCGTTGCCGTCGGTGTCAAAGGCCCCGGGGCCCTCGAAGGTGATGTTTCGAAAAATGATGTTGCTGCACCGTTTTATGTACAGCGTGCCGGAGCCGCTGGCCGTGCGGTCCAACGCCACCAGCCGGGAGCCGGGCAAACCGTAAATGGTTTTGCCCGTTTGGTCCTGGAAATTGATGCGGCCGGCCGCGGGAAACGTGATGGTCCCCGAGATGTGGACGACTTTCACGGCCGCATTGGTCACCGCATTTTTGAAGTCGGTGTAATTGCTTACCACGGTGGGCGTGGCCGAACCGCCGCCGGTGGTGCCGCCGTTTTGCGAGGCCCAGCCCGCCACGGCGCACGAGGTTTGCGCCGCCGCGCCGAAACCGACAAGCAGCAATAGCAGCAGACTGAAAAACGAGAAGAGGTTTATTTTCATGGTAGTTGGGGGTTGGTGAATGATAGATGCAATAGGCTGGCGGGGATGCATTTTGGTTGAAAACGTACCCGTTGAGTTGCAAAAACACCAGGCCAGAGGCGCCCGGATGTTAAAAAAGAGCGTGAAACAGCACTTGGTCTGGTGCTGACGGAGCACGTAACTGCGGAAGCCGAAGCCACCAGAAGACGCAGAAAGGAGCCGGCTCGTCCGGGAGCCAGCCGGCCCTGGATAAGCTTGATTAATACCCTTATAACTTGTTGCTGCTATACAGACAAGGTTAGCTAATTCCGGCTGACATACAGCCAATTCTGCCATATAAATTCACGCAATCGTTGTCGGGAACGATTGCGCAAGACACATGCTCAGGTTCCGAGCGACTTTGCCGGCTGGTGGCCCCGCCTTTTGTCTTTTCGTCAGGAAGCTACTAGCACGTCCTGCTGTCCATACGGCTTATAAGCTTTTTGAATTAGCAACAACTGCGTTGTTGCGGTAGAGACGCAACATTTTGCGTCTCGTCGTTGAACGATACTGTCTGAAAGAAGCCCGAACAGCGCACACGACGAGACGCAAAATGTTGCGTCTCTACTTAGCAGGCTAACTCAAACAGCTTCTTAAGCTATTTGCTCACTTTCACCACCGCTCGGGCCGCCAGATACGGGGGCAGCTTTTGCACGGCCGCGTTGAGCTTGGCCGCGGTATGTTGGTAGATGGGCTTGTCTTCCAGGTAATGGTTGTAGGCAATAAATAAGTAATACGCCAGTATTCGGCTGTAAGCATCGAGCTTGAAATCGACTACGACGCTTAACAAGCGCCGCTCCAATTCGCGGGGCTGTTGGGTTTCGGCCAGGGCGCGGCCCAAGCGGCCAAGGCTGCCGAAGCAATGATTGCGGCTTGGGTTGTCGAGGCGCAGGCTGATGCCCAGCATGAGGTCGGGCACGTTGAGGTCGAGCGCTTTCAGTTCGCGGTTTGGGCCAAAAGCTGGGCAATGCCCAGGGCGTGGCGACCGTGGCCCCCGCCCCGGGCCCGCCTCGCGTTTGGAAGAGGAAGGCCGCCCCGCGAATCTCGGCCCGAGGGAGACCTAAAGGACGGCGCTAGCCAAGCCCGCGCGGCGCGCCCTGAGGGCGAGCGCTGCCTTAGCCGCAGCGGCCGCAACTGCAAGCGCGAAACGAAGCCGAAAGGCGCTTTAAGCGCCGGGGAAGCAGCCAACCGCACCCACGGCAGAGTAGGGAACATTATAAAACGCCCCGAAGGCGCTTTTTGATAGTCTTGCCAATGCTTTATTTTCGGCTTCGGCGCGAATATGGCCGTAAAATGAACCGCGGAACTTTACCCCTGAGCACTCGTCCCGTTGGCATCTTGCTCGGCAAGGGGCTTGTGCGTTGGGAAGTGGGCAGCGCCTTGTACTTGCGCGGCGCCGTATAGCCGGCCGGCCAGCAGCAGGACGAAGACGAAATAAGACACGAAAGCTATGCGCTGCCCCAAAGCTGGCGCGGCTGGCAGCAGCACCGGAAGCAGCACAATGAGTGGCGCCGCCGTCCACGCCACAACGGCCAACGGCCGGGCCACGGAAGCCCAATAGGAGGCCGAGCGCAGCGCCCTGCTCATTAGGGACGCGGACGCCAGCCACGCCACGCCACTGCCTACTGACCCCACTGTGTGCAGTACGCTGGCAGCCGCACTACGGTGGTCCATGTCCATAGGAAACGCGCCTGCTAAGGCGAGCAACAAGCCACTTGCCGCCAGGAGCCCAAACGGTAGTTTCCGGCGAAACTGCGCGCTGAGGCCGTAGGCAAACCAGGCTATCAGCAAGCCCGGCACCATGTACCCCAGCCAGTTGAACAACCCTTTGTGCGGGGCATCGGTGCTGCCGAGTTCGCTCACGGCTTTGGTGAGGTGGCTGTAGCCATCGGTGCGCGCAGCCGCCATCAGCAGAATGGTGCAGCTGCTGAGCAGCACCATTCTGCTGATGGCGGCTGCAAAATATCTGTTTTTGTACATGCGCCCCGTGGGTTGGTTGAGGAAGGCAAAGCTACCGGCGCGGGCAGCCGATGATTTTGACTTACATCA
>NZ_DASVSI010000038.1:0-3546 GCF_036388155.1 Hymenobacter sp.
TTCGGCATGGAGCTGAAGTACGATACGGACTTGCAAACCGGCTCGGCCACCCCCCGCTACAATGGCAACATTGCCGAGAACATGTGGAACAGCCGCCGCGATGCCAAGCTACGTGGCTACGGCTACCACTACGACAACTCCAATCGCCTCAGCGATGCTTGGTATGCGGCCTATGATTACATAGGAGGCAACTGGGGATGGAATGGCTAGAAGGACGACGCCACCGGCATTGGCCTCGGCATTTGAGGTGGTCTAGCTATGCCGCACAGCGTTGGGACGTGGTTTGAAAGAGGGTTTCGAAGTGGTTTGGGGCGAGATAGCCCAGGGCCGAATGCCGGCGCTCGGCGTTGTAATAGGCGAGGTAATGGCTGATTTCCAGCCGCGCTTCCGTGAGGTTGCGGAAGCTGCCACGGTCGAGTAATTCGGTTTTGAGCCGACTCCAAAAGGATTCGGCGTGGGCATTATCGGAGCAGTTGCCGCGTCGACTCATGCTTTGCACCGCCTCGCGGCGCTCCACTAAGGCCTTGAAGTTGGTAGCCGAGTACTGACTCCCTTGGTCGGAATGCACGATGAGCCCGGCCGGGGGCTGGCGCACGGCCAGGGCGCGGCGCACGGCCTCGCTGACCAGGTCTTCGGGCATGGATTCGCGCACGTCCCAGCCGACCACCTTGCGCGAGTAGCGGTCGAGCCACGTGGCCAGGTAGAGCCAGCCGCCGCCCTGCTTAGGCAAATACGTGCGGTCGCCCACCCACACCTGGTTGGGCGCGGTCGGAACTGGTTGGCCCAGCAGCAGATTCGGGGCGGCGCGCCCCTTGGGGTCGGAGTCGGTGGTGCGCGGCACGAACGAGCGGGGCTGTTGAGCGCGCAAGCCCGCGGCCGCCAACGCCCGCCGAATGCGCCAGCGGCCCACCCGGTAGCCTTGCGCGTGCAGCTCGGCCCGCAAGCGAGGGGTGCCATAGCGGGCGGAATGCCACCTAAATTCCGCGCGTACAGCTACTTGCCAGGCTGGTTCCGGGGCGGGGGCTTGGCGCCGGTGCCAGGTGTAGTCCGCACTAGCTGACACGCACAGTACCTGGCAAAGTTGGCGCACCGGCACGGGGCCCTGACGCTGGGCGATGTAGCGGTAGGTGCTCACCGGGTCGGCTGGCTGAAGATGACCAAGGCTTTTTTTAAAATGGCAAGTTCCTGCTCGGCCCGCTTGAGGCGGGCGCGCAGGGCGCGCACTTCCGGGTCCTGGGCCACCTCGACACTGCCCACTTCGGCGACGAGTTGGGCCTGCTGCCACCGGTAGAGCAACTTGGGGCTGCTACCCAATTGCTGCGCCGCCGCCTGCGTGCTGCGGCTTTCGCTCGCCAAGCGCAACGCTTCGGCCTTGAAAGCATCATCGTACTTGCGCCGTTTGTCCGGTGTCGTTTTGCTCTTTTTTGCGGTCATGACTCAGGAAATATACGTCCTGCTTCTGTGCGCTTAGCCTAGACCACCTCAATTGGCCGTTTTACCACCCACGGCATTAAATACGACCTGAACGGCAACATCACCGAATTGAACCGGGTCGGACGCAAATCTGCCGTTCGGGGAGGATACTCTTATGGTATAATAGACCAGCTGCGCTACAGCTATACCGGGACCGGCAACCAGCTGCGCAACGTGGTTGACCAAGCCGGGGCTTCGGCGGCGCCCAATGATTTTGAGGATGTTACCCCGGCCAGTGGCGATGACTACGCCTATGACTACAACGGCAACATGACCCGTGATGCCAACAAAGGCTTAATTGTGGGGTGGTCTAGTAAAAACGGACAGTGCACTAAGATATGCTGATTTGAAAGTCGCGTTCGAATTGGTGAGGCGAGCGGTAGCCGAGGGCGGAGTGGCGGCGGTCGAGGTTGAAGTAGGTTTCGAGGTAGTAGGCGACCTCTAAACGGGCCTCTTCGAGGCTGGCAAACGCGCCGCCGTGAGGCAGCAGTTCCGTTTTGAGCGTGCTCCAACCGGCCTCGGCCTGGGTCGTACCCGGTAGGGCGTTGTCATAGGGGTTGCCCGGCCGGCTATAGCTGGCCAGCGCCTGCGCTTTTTCGATGCGCGTTCGGCAAGCCGCGCTGGTGTATTGACTGCCGCGGTCGGCGTGGATTATCAGGCCGGGAGCCGGCTGGCGTAGCGTTAGGGCTTGCTCCAGGGCCGTGAGCACCAGTTCGGTGGGCATCTGCTGGTCAAGGTGCCAGCCGACCACGCGCCGGGAGCAGGTGTCGCGCCAGGTGGCCAAATAGCACCAGCGCCCGCCCACCAGGGGCAAATACGTGATGTCGCCGACCCAGACCTGATTGGGCGCGGTGGGCGCGGGCTGGCCAAGGAGCAGGTTTTCGGCCACGACTGCCGCAGGGTCGGCCACGGTGGTACGCGGGCGTTGCGGACGCGTACTCAGCGCCCGCAAGCCGCGGCGACGCAGCCAGGTACGCAGGGCATGGCGCCCGACGGCGTGCCCTTCCGCGCGCAATTCGGCCCGCAGGCGTCGGGTGCCATAGCGCTGGGCATGGCGCGAAAAGGCGGCGTTGGCCGCCGGCTCCCAAGCGGGCGTTGGGCGCGCTGCCCGGCTCCGCCACTGATAATAGCCCGCGGCACTGACCGCTAGCACGCGGCAGAGCACCTGCACGGGCGCGGTGGCAGCAACCTGCTCGATAAACTGGTAACGGCTCATGATTGAGGCGGTTGGGAGAGCCTGCGCGTCAAGCAGGCACTGGTCACGACTTTTTTTAAAATGTCGCGCTCCTGTTCCACGCGTTTGAGTTCGGCGCGCAAGCGCTTAATCTCGTCGCGTTCCGCGCGGCTAGGTACCGCCTCGGCTAACGCCTGGCGCTGCCAGCGGCCGAGCAAGGCGGGTGAGAGGCCCTGGGCGCGGGCCACGTCGGTTTGCCGGGCCCCAGCGGCCACCTGGCGCACGCATTCGGCTTTGAAGGCCGGCGTATATTTCTTGCGGGTCAGCGGCAAGCCGCTAGGGAGTGTTTTGGCGGGCATGAGCAGTGGAAGGTAAGACTTCGCACTGTCTGTTTTTACCCGACCACCTCATACTTCCTTCTTTCTCATAACAAGCAGTCTCACCATCTGCGGCAAGGCTTAAGCCTGCCACTAGATGCGGCGGGCACCCGGCCAATCCTCGAGGCCCGCAGGCTCGTAGCTCCGACTACTTATGCGTCTTTCGGCTTTCCTGCTTTTTATGTTGCTGGGTCGCCAGAGCCAAGCGGCGCCCACGCTGCCCGATACGTTGCGGCCCGTCAGCCCCGCCCGTCTGCTGAGCTACACCTACGCCAACGACTTGTTCTTTCGGACTGACTACTATTTTACGCAGGGCATGACGCTGAGCTTGGTACATCCCGGCTTGGCGCGCTTGCCCACCCGGCACCTGCTGGCTAGGGGCCCTGGGGGCAGCACTCAATCTTACGGCATCACGTTGCGCTACGATGGGTTTACCCCGCTACGCATTCAGGACGCATTTATTCGGGTGGGCGACCGGCCGTACGCGGCGTATGGCTACGCTTCGTTCTTTCGGGTCAGCAA
>NZ_DASVSI010000039.1:0-13547 GCF_036388155.1 Hymenobacter sp.
GCAGCCGAGACATCTCGCTCGCATCGTTCAACGATTGAGTTGCTACCACACGCGAGATGTCTCGGCTGCGCTCGACATGACGTTCTTGAATTCATGTGCACTACGGCTTCAGCTTCTCTAGCAGCTCAAAGGCACGTGAAGTGTATTTCCACACAAAGAAATACGGCGTTTGCACCGCGCCAAACTGCACGCGAATGCGTTCCACCGCCGGCAGCATGCTGCCCTCGAAATCGAAGCAAGGCAGGCCCAGCACTTCGCTGGCGTAGCGAATGGCTTCCCAAATGAGCAGGATGCCCGCGCCGCTCCCGCGCAAAGCCGGGTCGTCGCCGGAAAGGTGATAGTAGGCCGCCTGCTTGTCCCAGATGAGGTAGGCAGCCGAATGAATGCGCCCCTGCGCGTCCACGGCAAAGAACAACTGTCGGGCTCCGTTGACCTCCAGTGCCGCATCGTGTTGCGCAAACTGCGCCCAGGAATACGGCATGGCCAAGCCCTGGCGGTCGAAGCTGAGCTTGTTGACTTGGTAGAACTGCTCGATGGATAGGTTGTGCACCACGCGCACTTGCTCCCGGGCCTTCTGAATGTTGCGCCGAATGTTGCGATTGAGTCCCGCTTCTACTTGCGCCAAATCCTGCAAGCCGTGGAGGCGGTAGGTATAGTACGTCGTTTGGCGGTACTGCTGCCAGTAGAACGGCAGCCAGTTCGCGACAGCAGGGGAGAAGTTCTGCTTGAAAGCCGCCAGCGCAGGCAATTGCCGCAGCAACTCCTCCAGCAGCACGTGCTCCTTCTTAAGCACGCCCCGAAACTCCGGCAGCAGGTAGGGGCCCAGCCACTTCACAAAGGGCGGCATGGTGGCGTAGCGGAACGGGCCCTTTTGCTTGTAGAAGAACGGCAGCGCCGCCACCACTCGGCCCGCGTCGCGGGCCAGCACCACGTCCCAGGCACCGCCCGTCGAGCAAGCGTCCAAATACCAGGCCTGCGCAAACACCGGCACGTCCGGCGCGGTGAGGCAGAAGTCGCGGTAGTCGTCCTTGGCGGCCATCGACGCGCGGCTTACTTGGCGCCGCGCTCGGGGCAGGGGCCGCTCGTGAAGGTGCGCACGCCGGCGTTGCGGGCGGTGCAGGGGTTGGAATACGTTTGGCCGTTGCAGCCGCACACGGGGTTGTATTCCATCGTGCAAATGCCCTCTGGGTTGATTTTGCTGGCGTCGATGCAGTCGCCGACGGCCGTTGGCGACGGCTTGCGCTGGCAGGCCGAGGCAAGAAGCAAAGCAATAAATAGCACCGAAGACGTTTTCATAGCAGCCAAATTGGAACGGGCGAAGCTACGGAGCGCCGTCCGTACCCGCACGGCCCGAGCTCCAGTGCAGGGGCCGGAACGCGCTGACTGCGCACAAATTTGCCGCTAACCTCAACCCCTGGCGACGTGCTTCGTATAGGCAGCCAGACCAAACGTGGCAACAACGCAGAATTTATATTTTTGCATGTGTGGCCGCGCTTCCTCTAGCATAGAACCTTCACCCCCATTCACCCTTCATTACCCATTACCATGTCGTACCACGAAGAAGACAACAACGCCGGTAAAATTCTGTTAGCTGCTCTCGCCGGTGCCGGCGCTGGCATCATTGCCGGCATGCTCTTGGCCCCCGACAAAGGCACTGCTACCCGCGAAAACTGGAAAGGCGTTGCCACCAAATACAGCGGCCAGCTCGGCGAGCAAGCCACGAAGCTGGGTTCCGACCTCGAAGCTAAATTCAAAGAATACGCCGGCAAACTCGAAGACCTCGGCGTGACCCTGCCCGGCAGCAGCCTCAAAATCAAAGGCAACTGGGACGAGTCGAAAGGCAAGCTGAAATCGCAGTACGCCCAACTCACCGACGAAGACCTGACCTACGCCGAAGGCCAGGGCGACCAGCTGGTGGGCCGCCTGCAGGAGAAACTCGGCAAAAGCAAAGCCGAAATCACCAAATTGCTGAACGACTTGTAAGTCGACGCCTCGCCGTCACTTGCCAATCAGCCCCGCGTTGCAAGACGCGGGGCTTTTTTGTGCCCAACAAGTCGGTACCGTTTCCCGTTATGGAATAATTAGATGTTACCATTTCCTGCACCCTTCACTTCATCCCCCATGCAAGACGACAAAGGCAAAGTCATTCTCTCGCTGCTGGCCGGTGCCACGGCTGGCATCGTGGCCGGCCTGCTCCTGGCTCCCGAAACCGGCGACGAAACCCGTTCCAACCTGCGCAAGTCCGCCACCAAATGGGGCGGCGACCTCAGCAAACTCGTGAAGGATACCTTGGCCAAGGTGCAGGGCGAAACTCCCGGCCAGAGCAACCCCGACGCCGCCGTGAGCGAAGACAAGCAGGCTGCCGACCGGCTGCTGCAAGGCCTCGGCACGGGCTCGGTGTCCACCGCCCACGACCACAACGCCGACCCCGACTACGACGGCTTCGGCGACACCGCTCGCCACCGCGGTGGCCAATAGGTAGTTAAGTCAATGCCGCGAAAATATTTTTACTTTTTTTCGCGCCTTTGTAACCTCCCCCTTAACACCCCCGTAAAAACCAACATAATCGCCTTGAAAGAAGGCCGAAACGTATTACTTGTAAAATTGCCGACCGTAGGAGCTTCTACTGAAATTGGTTAAACAACTCAGTAGTAAAATCAGACGTGTCCATCGCAAGCTTCTCGTAAAAACAGCGGTTTGAAGGGTAAGACGATTATAAAAAGAAAAGCCCCGCACGACATTTCGTGTGGGGCTTTTCGATTTTAGGGGCCATCATCTTGCCAATCGAAAACGTCATGTCGAGCGCAGCCGAGACATCTCGCGTGTGGTAGTAACTCTTTTCTTACAATCGAATTACTGCCTCTGGCGAGATGTCTCGGCTGCGCTCGACATGACGTTTTTTCGGTAGGACGGGCGAGATGCTTACTTCTCCTCTTTCTCGGCTTTTTCCTTTTGCACGTTCTCCGGCTTCATCTGCGGGAAGAACAGCACGTCCTGAATGGAGTGCGAGTTGGTCATAATCATGCTCAGGCGGTCGATACCGATGCCCAGGCCGGCCGTGGGCGGCATGCCGTACTCCAACGCGCGCAGGAAGTCGTCGTCGAGCACCATGGCTTCGGTGTCGCCGCGCTTGCCCAGCTCCAACTGGTCCTCGAAGCGCTTGCGCTGGTCGATGGGGTCGTTGAGCTCCGAGAAGGCGTTGCAGATTTCCTTGCCGTTGCAAATGGCCTCGAACCGCTCCACCATGCCGGGACGGTCGCGGTGCTTCTTGGCCAGCGGCGACATTTCCACCGGGTAATCGGTGATGAACGTGGGCTGGATGAGCTTGGGCTCCACGTGCTCACCGAAGATTTCGTCGATGATTTTGGCTTTGCCCATGCTGGGGTCGAGGTGTACGTTCAGCTCCTGCGCAGTGGCACGCAGCGCTTCCTCGTCCATCTCACCAATGGCCTTGCCGGTGTACTTCTCAATGGCCTCGAACATGGTGTAGCGCTGCCAGGGCCGCTGGAAGTTGATGACGTTGTCGCCCACTTGTACCTCGGTTTTCCCGTGCAGGGTTTGGGCCACGCGCTCTACCATTTCTTCCACCAAGTCCATCATCCAGGCGTAGTCCTTATAGGCCACGTAGAGCTCCATCTGGGTGAACTCCGGGTTGTGGAAGCGCGACATGCCCTCGTTGCGGAAGTCTTTGCTGAACTCGTACACGCCATCGAAACCGCCCACGATGAGGCGCTTCAGGTACAACTCGTTGGCAATGCGTAGGTACAGCGTCATGTCCAGCGTGTTGTGGTGCGTGGTGAAGGGCCGCGCCGCCGCGCCGCCGTACAGCGGCTGCAGAATGGGCGTTTCCACTTCCAAGTAACCTTTGTCGTTGAGGAAATTCCGCATCGACTGCACCAGCTGCGTGCGCTTGATGAAGGTGTCGCGCACGCTGGGGTTCACCACCAGGTCCACGTAGCGCTGGCGGTAGCGCTGTTCGGGGTCGGTGAAGGCGTCGTAAGTGGTTACCTCACCGGTGGCTTCATCTTTATGAGTTTTTACCACGGGCAGGGGGCGTAATGCCTTGGCCAGCAGCTTCAGCTCCGTTACGTGCACCGAAGTTTCGCCCACCTGCGTTTTGAACACGTGGCCTTTCACACCGATGAAGTCGCCCAAGTCGAGCAGTTTCTTGAACACCACGTTGTAAAGCGTCTTGTCTTCGCCGGGGCAGATTTCGTCGCGGTTCACGTACAGCTGTATGCGGCCCGACGTGTCCATCAGTTCCGCAAACGAGGCTTTGCCCATCACCCGCGACGACATCAACCGGCCCGCCAAAGTCACTTCCTGGAAGTTGTTCAACTCGGGGTGGTAGTTGTCGTGAATCTCCTTGGCGTAAAACGTCACGTCAAACAGCTCCGATGGGTAGGCTTCAATGCCCAATTTCTCCAGTTCTTCGAGTTTTTGGCGGCGCAGGATTTCTTGTTCGCTGAGGTGCTGCATATGGGTGTCTGAACCACGGATTCGTGCGGATTTTTCGGATTCCACGGATTTCGTGGACGGTTGATTCAGCCGAAAATCGGTCTGTTTGCCTAGGCAAGCAGGGAGGTGGTTAATTAAAGTGAACCGCAAAAGTACGGCATGAAAAAAGCCGCTCCGAAACCGGAGCGGCTTTGCTTCAACAAAACCGGCGAAAAGCGCCAGATGTTGCGATGGCTTAGGCAGCCAAGCGGTACTGCGGAGCCTCGGCGGCAATGGCCGGGGCCGTGGGCGGCGTGGGGGCCAGCACCGGCTCGACGCGGGTGCGCAACCGGTCCTGCACGAAGCCCGCCTGCAAATGCACGGGCAGCTCGGCCACCAGCTGGCGGTAGCGCTCCAGGCCCAGGGCCTTCGCCACGTAGGTCTCGTGCACGCCGTTGAGGTAGCTCACGATGTTCAGCAGCGAGGTATGGAACAGGCGGAAGTCGATGTCGGCCTCCACGTAACGCTCAATCTCGCGGCTGGTCTGCGAAATGCGCAGGCGGCCCAGCAAGTCGAAGATGGTGGTGTAACCCAGGCGCCAAGTAATCTGCTGCCAATGGGCGGCCGTCCACTTGTCCAGGGGGCGGCCCGTCTTCTGGCTGCGGATGGCCGTGTTCGGGTTAGCCTGCACTTGCGCGCGGGTCCATTGCGCCTTCATCTTGCGCGTGGTGCGCAGGAACTGGCCAACCTGGGCCTGAGCGTCAATCTCCTTGCTGGCAATGTGCAGCCCGGCCTTGTAGCCCGCTAGCGGCAAGCGGTGAATGCTGAAGTCGCCGTAAGCGCCGGCCGCGTAGAACGACACCGGACGCGGGTAGGCGTTCTTCACCACTAGCCGGCCCACCTCGCGGCGAATCAGCTGGCCGTTGTTGCTGCGCACGCCGGTCGTGTACAGGAAAGCCTGCAAGCTCGACAGGATGGCGTGGTAGGCCTGCGGGAACGTCCAGTGGAGGGCGTTGCGCAGGAAGTTGTCGTCGCCCAGCTCGGCGGTGGCACGCAGGGCGTACTCCGTGCTCCAGCTAGTGTGCAACAGCTTGTTGAGCGTCGCCACGTCGGCGTCGTTCAGCTCCGCACTGTGGCTGCGGAAAAAGGGCAAGTTCTGGAGGCCGCCGAGCACGTCGTCGTTCTCTTGAATGTGATAGTTGATAGCGAAGAAATAGTTGAGGAAAACCTGCGCTGGGATGGATTTGCGCCAGGTTTCATCAGCTAGCTTCTGCTGTTGCTCCTCGCCGATGGCCTCCATCTGCGGATTGAGCGGGATGATGCGGGTTTCCTCTGTAGTCTTCATGATGAGTAAACAGCAATTGGCCTCGTTTTAGTTGCCTAATTACTAACTTTTTTGTCAAATTTTACTAAGATTATTTGTATTGATTTACAATGCGTTACATGATTAATTGTTACTTGATTAAAAAATAATATACTAAGACGATTTACTAACCAGGTTGTCAATTCAAAAACGTGCCGAAAAAAGCCCCCGCTCCAAATGGAACGGGGGCTTTTCCTTGCAACTTCTTGGCCGCTTACCAGCAGGCAGCGCCAAGTGCCGGCGCGGACCTTATTGCTTCAGCTCGTCCTGAATCACGGCCACCGCTTCGCTGATGGTGATGTCCTTGTTCAGGCCTTTGGTGAAGCGGGCGGCGCGGTTCAGCTTTACGGTGTCGCCAGCAGCGGCGCGCACTTCCGTCGACAGGGGCGAGAAGGCCAACGAGGTGGTCGTCTTTTGGGCCGCCTCGTAGCGGTCCGAAATGGCTTTCGACTGCTGCTCTTCGGCGCGGTAGGCGGCCAGCTTCAGCGAAACCGTGGTTTCGTCCTTGCGCTTGCGCATGCTCTTCACCATCTCGTCCATCACCTTGAAGCTGGGGTTGGCGGCCACGCGCACTTTGCTATTGGCGCGCAGCTTCTCGATGGCGGGAGGCGAGTCCCAGGGGCGGTAGCGGGCGGGCTGAATCTCGTCCCACTTCAGCGGGTAGTCCATTTCCTTTTCGCCCTCGTCGAGGTACGAATACAAGTCCGGCACCACAATGTCTGAAACCACGCCCTTGAACTGGGTCGAGCCGCCGTTCACGCGGTAGAATTTCTGGGTCGTCAGCTTGAGCGAGCCAATCGGCTTCACGCTGTTCAGCTCGGCGGGCAGGGCTTCGTCGAGGTCGAAAATGCGCTGCACGGTGCCCTTGCCGTAGGTGCTGGTCGAACCCATCACAATGCCACGCTTGTAGTCCTGCACCGCCGCTGCCAAAATCTCGGAGGCCGAGGCGCTGTACTTGTTCACCAGAATCACGAGCGGGCCGCTGTACTGCACGCGGGGGTCGTTATCGGTGAGCACCTGGGTGCGGCCCTGGCTGTCGCGTACCTGCACCATGGGGCCGGCTTCCATGAAGAGGCCCGCCATCGACACGGCGTCGGTGAGCGAGCCACCGCCGTTGAAGCGCAGGTCCATCACCAGGCCCTTCACGCCTTCGGCGTTGAGCTTGGCCAACTCTTTCTTCACGTCGTCCGAGGAGTTGCGGCCGCCGTTGTCGGTGAAGTCGGCGTAGAAGCCGGGCAGGCGCAGGTAGCCAATTTTCTGGCCTTTGTCGGTGATGACCGACGACTGGGCGTATTTCTCATCGACCACCACCACGTCGCGGATGATGGAAATAATCTTGGTGCTGCCGTCCGGCTTTTTCACCGTGAGGCGCACTTCCGAGCCTTTCTTGCCGCGAATGAGCGTTACGGCCTTCGCCGTGCGCCAGCCTTCGATGCTCACCGGCTCGGCCGCGCCCTGGGCCACGCGCAGCAGGGCGTCGCCTTTTTTCAACTCACCCTGCCGGGCCGAAGCCGAGCCGGGCATGATTTCGTCGACGTAAATCAGTCCTTCTTTCTCGCGCAGCGTGGCGCCGATGCCTTCAAAGCGGCCGGTCATTTCGTAGTCGAAATCCTCCTTGGCTTTGGGCGCGAAGTACTCGGTGTGGGGGTCGTAGGTGTTGGCAATGGTATTGGCGTAGGTCGACAACCGGTCGTTGGCGTCCACCTCGTTGAGGTCTTGAAACTGCGCGTCGTAGTATTTCAGCACCCGCTTGCGGGCTTCGGCCTCCATTTGGGCCGGGGTACGGGCGGGCTCGGCGGCGGTGGGAGCCGCGGGGTTGGCGGCGCTGGGCGCGGCGGTGGCGCCGGTGGGCTTGGGCTCGTTGGCTTTGGCTTGGGCGTCCATCATTTCCGACACCCGGCGCAGGGTTTCGTATTTCAGCAGCTTGCGCCACTGCTCGCGCTGGGCCGCTTTGTCGGCGGGGAAGGCGGCTTTTTCGAAATCGGTCTGGAAGGTTTCTTCGGTGGTGAAGTCGAAGGGCTTGGCCAGGATTTCGCGGTACAGGCCCTGCATTTCCTTGGTGCGGTCGGTCATCAGCTTGCTGCTGAGGTCGAGGAACTCGCGGGTGCCGCGCTTCACCTGGTCGTCAATCTGGGTTTGGTAGCGGCGCAGCTGCTCCACGTCCGAAGCCAGCAGGAATTGCTTGCGGTAGTCGAGGTTCTTGAGATACAGGTCAAACACCCGTTTCGAGAAAGCGTCGTCAATCCGTTCAGGCTGGTAGTGCTGCGAGCTCAGCCCGCTCAGCATGAGGCCAATCAACACTTGGTCCTTACTCGGCACTGCCGAGTCGGCCCGGCGGAACAACCGGTAAGATGCCAGAACAAACACAGCCGTCACCAAAAAGGCATACAGGCCGACTTTCAAGCGGGGAAATAACATTGCAGGAAAATAATTCGGGGGATGAAAATCAAATATACGGACGGGCCAAAGCCGTGCCGAGCCTCTTTGCTTACGTTTTAAACGCCCACGCGGGTGAAATAAGTGCCCGCATTTTTGCGCCGTGCTTCAGCTTCCATACAGACCAACTCGGCCGGGCGAAGGTTGCAATAAAAAAGCCTTTCCCAAACGGGAAAGGCTTTTTCAATCTATTCGGGCCGAAGCCCAAAGGCAAGATTAGTACTTGTAAATCTTGTCGCCGTTGTGGCGCCGGAACTCCTCTTCGAAGTACTTGGCGTCCTCTTCGTTGCGGGGTTTCACGCCCATCACGATGCCGCCACTCTTGATGCCTTGCTCGTATTCGGCAGCGTGCTCCTCGGGAATGCCCGAGCCCACCAAGGCGCCTACCAGGCCGCCCGTGAGGCCACCGGCACCGGCACCGGCCAAAGCCGCTGCCAGCGGACCGGCGATAATCAGGCCCAAGCCGGGCAGCGCTACCGAAGTGCCAATGGCGGCGATGGCACCGATGATGGCACCGGCCGTACCGCCAATGGCCGAACCCACGCCAGCACCTTCCATGGCTTTGTCGCCGAGGTCGGTGTGGGCAGTGTCATCGCCAAAGTGCGTCTTGCGGGTTTCGTCCGACATCAGCAGGTTCACGTCGTCCTTGCCATAGCCACGCGACGAGAGCGACTGGTAGGCCTTCTCGGCGCTGCTGCGGTCGCGGAACATGCCGGTCATGTTGGTGCTGGGGGTCGAGTCGTACGACTGGCCGGTTGCCGCGTGGGCGGCGTGGTCGGCGGTGTTTTGGATGCCGTCAATGCCGCGGCCTACCACGGCACCAGCCGTACCAGCTACCGAGGCCCCTTTGGCCGTGGCGCTGAAGTCGTCGCCTTCGGTTGTGTTGTTTACGTTGCCCAGCGAAGCGCCGGAAGTATTAGAAACGCCCGTGCCGCTGTCGGCGCCCGTGCCGGCGTTGTAGCTGGTGCTCTCGTTGCTGAGGCCCGTGCTGTTGCCGAAACCGGTGCCGGTGGTTTGGGTGCCATAGTTAGCGCCTGCGCCAGTACCGGTATTTTGCGGGTTGTTCGAATCGTTGGTATTCATGGTGGAAGGATTGAAAAATGTGGAAGGGAAAAACCAACCGATGGGTTAGTTGAAGTCCTTAACGGAGCCGCCTCAGTAGAGGTTACATCTCGTTCGTTTTCCAACTTTTCCCCTCTTCCTACTCCCACGCCTCCAGCGCCAAGCTTCGTAACCTAGGTGTAAATGAATATCACGCGAATTGTTGATAATTGGCTTCGTCGCGCCAGAATTCACGGCACTCGTGAATCAAGTCTTTCAAGAAATCTTCGTTTTGCTTGAGGCTACGCCATTCGCCCATGCCCATTTTCTCGCACAATTTATAAAAGTTGTCGCCTTGCCCTTTTGAGCCCTGTACTTTGACCAAGCAGCTCAGCGGCGGACGGCCCTCTTCGTGCTCGGCCATGGATATTTCCGCCAGCATTTCATTGAGCCTGGATTTTTCGTGGGAAATTTCCAAATTCAGCCCCAACTCGGCTTCCTGTACCAGCGTGAGGTAACTCACGGTTCCGGATTGTATGCGTGAATAACGAATCAAATAGGTGCGAATGCGAGCAATCATGATAGGATGTAAAATAAGCGAAAAACCGTTTTGGGGCTGAAAATTAGTGAATTTTAGCTACATAGTGCAGCTAATAATTGCACATTGAATTTCCCTTTCGCCACCAAGAGGCCCGGCCCCTACCACAATCGTTCCTAAAATCTAAAGCGGGGCCATTTTCACAAATCTTAGCCCCGAATTGCGCGCATCATCTGCCCTGACGCCGGCGAATTTCTTTCTGAACCAGCAGAAACTCCCGGCTGCTCTGGCCGGCGATGGCGGTGTTTTCGTCGGCCCGGCGTAGTAAGTAGGGCATCACGGCGTCCACGGGGCCGTAGGGGAGGTACTTGGCCGTGTTGTAGCCGGCATTGGCCAGGTTGTAGGTGAGGTTGTCGCTCATGCCGTAGAGCTGCGCAAACCACACCCGAGGGTCGTTGGGGGCCAGGCCGGCCTGCTGCATAAGCTGCGTGAGCATCAGGGAGCTGTCCTCGTTGTGCGTGCCGGCGCAGATGCTGATGTGGTCGACGTGGTCCACGCAGTAGCGCAGGGCCTCGTTGTAGAGGTCGTCGGTGGCCTGCTTGCTGGGGTTGATGGGGTTGGCCTGGCCGCGCTGCTTGGCCACGCGGGCTTCTTTTTCCATGTAGGCGCCGCGCACCAGCTTCGCCCCAATGAAATAACCGGCTTCTACAGCGGCGCGGTGCGCGGCCTGCAAGGCCTCGAGCCGGTCGTGGCGGTAGAGCTGGTAGGTGTTCCAGACAATGGCCGTTTCGCGGTTGTACTTGGCCATCATGTCGTAGGCCAGCAAGTCGATGGTGTGCTGAAACCAGCTTTCCTCGGCGTCTACGAACAGGCGCACACCGTGCTGGTGGGCGCGGGCGCACAGGGCTTCTACCCGGGCCACCGCGCGGGAGTGGGCGGCTTCCTCGTCCTTCGTGAGCAGCTGTCCGGCCTGAATCTTTTCGAGAATGGCTACGTTGGCCACGCCGGTTACTTTGAACACCGAGAACGGGATGTGGGCCGAGCGTTTGGCCTCGTCGATGGTGGCGAGGACTTCGTCGCGGGTGCGGTCGTAGCTGCGGTCGTTGCCTTCGCCTTCCACCGAGTAGTCGAGGATGGTGCCGATGTTGTACTTGCCCAGCTCGGCCGTGACGGGCCGGCACTCGGCAATGGTTTCGCCGCCGCAGAACTGCTCGAAGATGGAGTGCTTGATGAGGAATTTGGTGCCCGGAATGCCCCACTTGAGGGCCGTTTTCATCAGGCCGCTGCCGGTTTTCACCAAGCCGCCGTTGTTCATGGCCGCAAACAGGGCGTAAACCTTGCGCAACTGCGCATCGGACTTGGAAGCGAAGGCCACGCGGGTGTCTTCGAAGGAAATGGGCGGAGCCTGGGTTGGGACGGCGGGAGACATATATAGTAAGGGCTAGGAGGTGGGAATTGGGCCAGGATATGTAAGGGCGGCGAAGGTAATCTGTAAACAACGTTTCGTGGAAACGAGTTACGTTTGTCGGGCTTTTCGGCAGTGGGCCGAGCGGCGGCTTCATTTGCCTTCCTTCTAATGCCTCCCGTTCCTAATACGTTCTTCACGCGCATGTTGGCCCAAAAGGGTCAGCCCCTCCTCATTGCCGGCCCTTGCTCGGCCGAAACCGAAGAGCAGGTGCTCGCCACCGCGCACGGGTTGAAAGCCCTGGGCAAGATTGATTTATTTCGGGCGGGCATCTGGAAGCCGCGCACCCGGCCGGGCTCGTTTGAGGGCATGGGCGCCATTGCGCTGCCCTGGCTGCAGCGCGTGAAGGCCGAAACCGGCATTCCGACCACCATCGAGGTGGCCACGCCGCGCCACGTGGAAGACGCCCTGCGCCACGGCATCGACGTGCTGTGGGTGGGCGCCCGCACCACCGTCAACCCCTTCGCGGTGCAGGAGCTGGCCGACGCCCTGGCCGGCACCGGCGTGCCCGTGATGGTGAAAAACCCCGTGAACCCCGACGTGGCCCTGTGGGCCGGCGCGTTGGAACGCATGGAGCGCGCCGGCATCACGGATTTGGCGGCCATTCACCGGGGCTTCAGCACGTTTGCGCCCAGCCGCTACCGCAACGCGCCCACCTGGATACTGCCCATCGAGCTGAAAACGCGCTTCCCGCGTATCCCGCTCATCTGCGACCCCAGCCACATTGGGGGCCGGCGCGACTTGCTGCTGCCCATTGCCCAGAAGGCCCTCGACTTGGATTATGACGGCCTCATCATCGAATCGCACCCCGACCCGGACCACGCCCTGAGCGACGCCGAGCAGCAGGTGACGCCCGCGCGCCTGGGCGAGATTCTGAACGAGCTACAGTACCGCTACCGCTCTTCCAACAACGCCGAATACCTCAACAAAGCCGAAGAGCTGCGCCTGAAGATGGACGTGGCCGACCGCGAGATTGTGGAGGCCCTGGCCCGCCGCATGGCCTTGGTGGAAGAGCTGGCCGAGTACAAGAAGGAAAACAACGTCAAAATCCTGCAACTCGACCGGTGGCAGGAAATCTTCAACACCCGCACCGAGTGGGCCGACAAGCTGAACGTCAACAACAAGTTCGTGGCCGAGCTCTACAAGCTCATTCACCTGGAAAGCATCCGCAAGCAGACCGAAGTGCTGAACGGCCGCCCGCAGGTAGACGGCATCCAGCACATAGGGCCGGGCTTGTAGGCGGTGTTGTATTGCCGCTCACAGGTGTCTAATAAATTTAAGCTGGTTCCTCGATTTACGGCCGGCTGACTTTCACGCTTCTGCTTTTTTCCTCCTATGAAGCCTTTGCTGAATATGCTGCTAATTGCTGCTTCCCTGTTGGCAGCCTTGAGCGCCAGGGCTCAGGAATGGATGATGGCCCTCGATATGAGCACAATTACAGACCGTTCGATTCCCTCGACTAAAAACATAAACCGCTCTGCCCAAAGCAGCCCCGCCTCCCCGGCTTCCTTTTCATACACCCCAACACCAGCCTTAAAACAGCAGGTAGTGGTCAATTACGTAAAACATATTAAGCCCCAAAATCCACTGTTGGCAAAGGATATTCTCGGTGCCGATTACAACAAAGGATATGGGCTGCTTAATAAGGGCACCGGTCTGCAAGAAAATAACGCGGCCGACGTGGTGGCATCATTTATGCTGCTGGGCTACCGGATAATCAACGACTTATGGGACCCAAGCGGTGTCATTAATGTGTCGAGAAGCCGTGCTGTACGGGCACAGGTGGCAGGTGTGCTGGCCCACCATCCGAAAATGACCACCCCCGCAGGATGGGCACAGGTAGGCGAACAGTTCAAACTGCAAAACATGCTGATTCTTGATGAGTGGGGGAAAGTAGGAACTGTGGAAAAGCTGTTTCAAAGCGGCAGACTAATTCCCTATCAGAAGGCTGTGGCGACATTGTTTAAAAACCGGTATGGGCTGGACATAACTCAATTAAAGCTGACGGACCAGGGCTTCGTAAAAAATGAGCGTTAAGCCGCCTACCCAACCGTAGCTTTCGCACCATGGAATCTAATGTTATCATTGGGCCCGACGCCTTGCCGGCGCTGGCCGAGCTGCTGTACCGGCCGGCCGTGAGCCGCGTGTTTGTGTTGGTGGACTCCAACACCGCCCGCCGCTGCCTGCCGCTGCTCGAACCGCATTTGCCGGCTGATTATTGCCTCGTTGAAATCCCGGCGGGCGAAGAATATAAAACCCTGGCCAGC
>NZ_DASVSI010000040.1:0-22845 GCF_036388155.1 Hymenobacter sp.
TTGGGTAATGGTTTTTTAGGCCGTCATGCCGAGCGCAGCCGAGGCATCTCGCCCGCCGCCACTAAATCAATCGTTGCAACGAAGCAGGCGAGATGCCTCGGCTGCGCTCGGCATGACGGCGGAAGGGCTGTTTCGTCAAACCATTTAGTACGCCAACGCGCCGGTGGGCTCTGCGTCCAGCGCCTGAATTTGGGCTCTGTACTCAGCGGGCAAAATGGAGTCTTTCATCCAGCGGCCCAGCGCTAGCCGCTGCGTGTGGCGGTACACCGGCAGAATGGGCCGTACCCACGACGTGGTGCCCAGGTTCAGCAAGTCGCGCACGATGGGCGGCACCACCAGCCGCTGGCCGTGGCGCAGCAGCCAGAACCGGAACGGGCCCAGGTGCTTGCGGTACTGCACGTACAAGTCGGCGGTGAAGCGGCTGAATTCCAGGTCGGCGGCCAGGTGCTCTTGGCGCACGGGCAGCCAAGCGGCGTAGCTGTCGGGGATTTCCTGAATGCCCATGCGCCGCCCCACGCGGGCAAACACGTCGAACACTTCCTGCTTCTCGGCGGCCGTCAGGCGGCGCTCCAGTACTTCGAAGGCCCGGATGGAGTAGTCGATGAGCAGGTAGAGCACGTCGCGGTAGGCCCAGGCCGGAATGGCCATGCCACGCTTGGCTTCCACGGCCCCGTGAATGGCGGCAATGGTGTCGATGGCGCGCTCGGCGTTGGCGCGCTCCGCGAACACGATTTTGCGGGCGTACTCCACCGTCGAGAACAGGCGGGCCAGCGGGTCGGCGGGCAGCTTGCCGGTGAAGTAGAGCCAGTCGACGGCCTTGTTGAGGGCGAATTCGGCCGCGGCCCCGGCAAAAATGAACAGCACCGTGTCGGCCTTGCCCCAAATGGTCCGCACCACGGAGTGCTTCGCAACGAAATATTCCATGGCGGAAAAACAAAAAAGTCAGTCGAAAGGCTCCTTACGCACCGGCTGTTACGCCGCACAGCGCCTGGTTTGCCTGTGCATCAGCGCCCAAGGACGCATACCTGCGCACAAAGCTGCCGTAAAAGTGCCACAAGTTGGCGCTGTCGCGCTTCTTCTGTTCCTGTTCCGCTGCCATGCTTTCCCCTTTCGTTGCCGAGTTTCTTCGCAATCCCGCCACGGTGGGCTCGCTCGTGCCCAGCTCCCGCGAGCTCACCGACAAGGTGATGGCGCCCATCGACTTCGCCACCGCCCGCTGCATCGTGGAGTACGGCCCGGGCACGGGGGTGTTCACCGACATCATCATGCAACGGCGGCGGGCCGAAACCGTGGTGTTGCTGGTGGAAGTGAACGAGCAGTTCTGCCAGATGCTGCGCGAGCGGTACGCCGGCCAGCCGAACGTTCACGTCGTCCTCGGCTCGGCCGACAAAACGGGGGAGTACCTGCAGCAAATACAGGCGCCGCGGGCCGAGTACGTGGTGTGCGGCTTGCCCTTCTCGTCGTTGTCGCTGCGCTTGGGCTGGCGCATTCTGGCCCACACCCGCGACGTGCTGCTGCCCGATGGCAAGCTCATCCTGTTTCAGTATTCGCTGCAAAACATCAAGCTGTTCGAGCGTTTTTTCTACCTGCTGGGCCGCGAGCACGTGCTGCTCAACCTGCCGCCCGCCTACGTGCTGGTGTACACGCCCCTGGCCCACGGCGCCAAGTAGCTCAGGACAGCGCCTGCGGGGAGGGCGACGAGCCCGCGGGCCGCGAATTGTCTTGCGGCAGGGGCACAAATTCGGCGTTGTCGTTGGGCGGCAGCGCAATGCGGCCGGCTTGCCAGTCGGCCTTGGCCTGCTCGATGCGCTCGCGGCGCGACGACACGAAGTTCCACCAGATGAACCGCTCGCCCAGCGGCTCGCCGCCCAGGAACATCAGCGTGCTCGGTTCCAGGGCCACCAGCACCGGGTCGAGGCCGGGCGTGAACACCAGCAGCTGGCCGGGCGTGTAGGCCCGGCCGTTTATTTCCACCCGGCCTTTGGCCACGTAGGCGCCGCGCTCGGGGTAGCCACGGGGCAAGCCGAAGCGGGCGCCCGCCTGCAGCACCACGTGCAGGTAAAACAGCGGCGAATGCGTTTTCACGTCGTTTTTCAGCCCAAAGGCGTCGCCGGCAATCAGGCGCATCCACACGCCGCTGTCGGTGAAGACGGGCAGCTCCTGGGGCTGGTAGTTGGCGAAGGCGGGGGCGGCTTCTTCGTCTTTTTCGGGCAAGGCCACCCAGGTTTGTATCATCTCCAGGGCGCCGCCCGCCAGCGCGGCCGGGTCCTCAAACCGTTCGGAGTGGGCAATGCCGGAGCCGGCCGTCATCCAATTCACCTCGCCGGGCCGGATGATTTGCTCCACGCCCAGGCTGTCGCGGTGCGTCACTTGCCCGCCAAATAGGTAGCTCACGGTGCTCAGCCCAATGTGCGGGTGGGGCAGCACGTCGAGGCTGGCCAGCGGCGCGGGCACGGTGCTCACCGGCCCGGCGTGGTCCATGAAAATAAACGGCCCCAGCATGCGCCGCAGCCGGAAAGGAAGAATGCGTTTCACATCAAATCCCGGCATGATGGCCGCGGGGCGAGCGTCGATGACCAAGTCGAGCATAAGCAGGGCAGGAGCGGGTGGTGGCTACTCCAAAGTTGGAGTGCGTGGCAAGGTACGTATGCCTGCAAGCTGTGCTTGGGACGGTATGGTGCCAAGCACGGCTTGGTGAGGGGCACGGTTCGTCAAGTCGTGGGCCGTCAGCGCAGCAGTTCGAACCAGCCTTTGTAGGTGGAGCCGTCGGCCAGCTGGCAGAGGTAATAATACACGCCCGGGCCGGTGTTCTCTCCGCTGAAGGTGTTGCGGTAGTCGGCCGAGCGGTACACCTGGCGCCCCCAGCGGTTGAAAATGGTCAGCGCCGTGTTGGGGTAGCGCTCTATGTTTTCAATAGTGAACACGTCGTTTTTGCCGTCGCGGTTGGGCGTCATCACGTTGTAGAAATACAGGCAGGTGCTGTCCTGCGAAATGCTAAAGAGGCTCGTGCACGGAGCCAGCGCCGCGTTGGTGGCTTGCAGCACCGCCGTAGAACCCGGGAAGATGTCCACTAGCACGGTGCTGCTGCCTTGCCCGCTCACAATGGTGCCGCCGCTCAAGGTCCACTGGTAGGCGGCGGGCGTGCCGGCAATGGTGTAGCTCAGGCCGGTGCTGGCCTTGCGGCAGTACGTGGCCGGGCCCGCGATGGGCGGGGCGGGGCGCACCGCCACGCTGCGCGACACCGAGTCGGTGGGGCAACCCGAGGGCGAGATGCCGCGCACCGTGACCCGGCCTGGCCCCCCGCTGCCCCATTGCACCTGGGCGGTGGTACCCGTGGCCGGCCCCAGCAAGCGGCCGCCGCGCACCGTCCACAGGTAAGTCCCAAACGCTGGGCCGACCACGCGGTACGTACTCGCGCTGCGCGGACACACCGACGAATCACCCTGCACACGTGCGGCAAATGGCCGCCGCGTCACCGTCACGCGAAACACGGCCGCTATGGTCTTGCTGCCGCACACGTCGTCGGCCACGGTCACCACCACGTCGTAGGGCGTGGCCCGGGCCAGGCCGCAGTTGGCCCGCAGCCGGAAGGTGCCCGTGGCGGTCCCCACGTTCGCCACGCTCACGCTGCCCACACCGGTGGCGTTGAGGCCCGCGCCTGGCTGCCCGTTCACGGTGGCCTCCACGGGGCCGGCCCCGTCGAGCAACACGCTGCTCACCGTCATGCGCAGCACGTGCGCGTCGGCGTCGGTGGCCGTGATGTCGAAGGCCAGCGTCTGGCCTTCCTCCACCTGGGTGTCGGGTTGGGCCAGGCTGGCCGCGGCGAAGACCGGGGCGTTGTTGGGGCCGCCGGGGCAGGCCCGCACCACAATCTGAATGTCGCGCCGGAGCGTGCCCAGCAACGTTTCCTGCCCGTTCACGGTGCGGAATTCCTGCACGTCCACGGCCAGCAAAAACGTGCCCTGCGTGCGGCTCAGGTAGCGGGCCAGGCCGGTACGGGCGTCTACGGCCGCGAAGCCGCCACTGCCAAATGGCGCGGCGGCGCTGTAGCCGGTTCGGTAGTTCACCGGAAAATTGACGTCGGCGCCGTAGGGCGTGGCCAGCCGGTAGCTAAGCCGGTCGCCGTCGGAATCGTAGGCATTGTTGAGGACGAAGCTGGTGTCGCCCAGGCACACAAACACCAGGGCCCGGTCGGAGAAGGCGGGCGACGAGTTGGGCAGCGTGCCCGGCGTCATGTCCACGGTCAGCGTCATGCTTTCCGACAGGGAACTGCTCAGGTTGGTGATGCCTTCGTTGCGGGCGCGCGTGGTGAAGACGGCCTTGTAACCCTCCGGCACAGCCGGCAGGTTAACCGTAGTCTGGTAAATGGCCAGCGTGACGCGCGGCACGGTTTGCGAGCACCCTGGCTGATTGGTGGGGGTGATTTCCGAAAAACTGCTCCTCAGCACATTCAGCGTCAGCAAGCGGGCGCCCCCGGCCGCTTTTGAGTAGATGATTATCGGAATGTTGGGGCTGCCGTCGGGCGCGGTGGAGCCTTGCTCTTTGTTGAAATACACCAGCGCCCGGATTTCGTAGCGAAAGGGCGCGGTAGCCGGGCCCTTGGCGTCGACAAACCGGTAGGTTAACTCGCCGCCCACCAGGTGCGTGGCCCCCGCTGGCCGCATTCCCAGGCACAGAAACAGCAGTAGAAGCGAGCTGGTGCGAAGTAAGAGTGCCATCATAAGGAAGGGAAGGAAGGAGCGAGGCATTCAAGGTAAGAATTATCTGGTTTAGTGCTGCTAAAATTCCAGAAGCAGCCTACCTTACGCCCCATGCAAACAAGCCAACCAGCCGTGGTGATTACGGGCGTGTCGAGTGGCTTAGGGCTGGCAATGGCTCGTGCCTTTCTCAGCCGCGGCTACCGTGTGTTCGGCAGCGTGCGCACCCCCGCCGATGCCGCCCGCCTGCACGCGGAATTGAGTGAGGAGTTTACTGCCCTGGTATTTGACGTGACGGATGGCAAAGCGGTGCTGCAGGCCGCGGGCGAGGTGGAGCGCCAGCTGGCCGGGCAGCCCCTGCGCGGCTTGATTAACAACGCTGGCATTGCCCTGGGCGGGCCGCTGCAATACCAGCCCATGGAAGTGGTGCGGCAGCACTTTGAGGTGAATGTGCTGGGGCTGGTGCAAGTCACGCAGGCGTTTCTGCCGCTGCTTGGCGCTCAGCCCAATTTTCAGGGCCAGCCGGGGCGAGTCATCAACATTGGGTCGGTGAGCGGGCAGGTGGCCTCGCCGTTTATGGGGGCTTACGTGGGCACCAAGTTTGCGCTCGAAGGCCTTACGGCCACGTGGCGCCGCGAGCTGCAACTGTTTGGCGTGCCCATGGTGCTCATCGGGCTGGGCGTCACCAAAACGCCCATTTGGGACAAGGGCATCGACCTAGAGCCCTACCGCCACACGCCCTACCACGGCCCGGCCCAGCGCTTCGTGGGCTTCGTGAATCGCACCCGCGCCAAAGGCCTCACGCCCGAATACGTGGCCGAGCGGCTGGTTGGCATTCTCGAAACGCCCCGGCCGCGCCTGCGCTACTCCATTGCGCCCGACATGGTGCGCAGCTGGATAGTGCCGCGCCTAATTCCTGCCCGTCTGCTCGACTGGCTGCTGGGCAAAAGCATTGGGCTGCTGCCGGCCAACCGGCAAATGCCGGCGGCCACCGAGTAGTACGGTCGCGCAACTCCCAATTTCGCTTTAGGTAAAGAAGCACGTCGTCGGTAAATGAGCTCGCCCAACTTTCCGGGGCGTAAAGCGGTATCACAACGGAGGAGCTGCTGCGGTCCGCTTTCGGTCGGCTACGGCGTCTCGACCGCTGAACTGCGTTCATTACCTCACTTCAATGCCTCTGTTTTGGTAGAAGACACCACCCCTTCCCAACGCCGCCCCGAAGCGGCTGCCACCGTCGTGCTGGCCGGCGCCACCGGCGACCTGGGCTTCCGCATTGCGCAGGGTCTGCGGCAGCGGGGCGCTGTGGTTCGGGCGTTGGTGCGCCCCGGCAATGCCAAACCGGAGGTAACTGCACTGGGGGACATGGGCGTCGAAATCCTGGAAGTCGATTTCAAGAGCGTAACGGCCTTGACTAACGCCTGCGCGGGAGCTGCTTGCGTGGTATCGGCCTTGTCGGGGTTGCGCGAGGTGATTGTGGACACGCAAAAGCGCCTGCTCGACGCGGCCGTGGCGGCCGGCGTGCCCCGCTTCATTCCCTCGGACTTTTCCATCGACTACACCAAGCTGCCGGACGGCAGCAACCGCAACCTCGACCTGCGCCGCGAGTTCAACCGTCGGCTCGACCAAGCGCCCATTCAGGCCACGTCGGTGCTCAACGGCATGTTCATGGACTTGCTCACCGGCCAGGCGCCGGTGGTGCTGTTCGGGCTGAAGCGGGTGATGTACTACGGCAGCCCCGACCAGCCGCTGGATTTCACCACCGTGGCCAACACCGCCGAGTTCACGGCCGCCGCGGCCCTCGACCCCAGCACGCCGCGCTACCTGCGCGTGGCCGGCGAGGTGGCTACCGTGCGCGGGCTGCAACGAGCCGCCACCGAAGCCACCGGCCAGCCCTTCAAGCTATTGCGCGTTGGCGGCGTGTGGGTGCTCGGGGCCCTCATCAAGGTAACCAAAGCCCTGATGCCGACCAGCGACGAGGTGTTTCCGCCCTGGCAGGGCATGCAGTACATGCACAACATGTTCACCGGCCTGCCCAAGCTCGACCCGCTGGACAATGCCCGGTACCCGGGCATCCGCTGGACTCCGGTGCGCGAGGTGCTGGCCACGAAAAAGTAGCGTGGATGAGCGCCTGCAAGTGGCCATTTGGTCCGGTGGCCGCGCGCTTTTATGCGCTTTAAGCACCACGCCGCTTACTGTGTGCTAGTGGCTGATTGTGAATGACTGATGTAGTTTAATTGACTCAACAATAGATTGTTGTGCTGAAATTTTGCGCGCTAAACTTCCTGGAATTGGTGCACCAAAATGGAAGTGCATCGTATACAAGCGCCTCAATCATGTTGTCTAACCATACTTAAAAACGATGAAAGCTATTCCTTATTTTTTGGTGGCCGGCGCCATGATGATAGGCGCGGCATGTAGCAGCACCAACACGGGTGCCACCACCGAAGCCGCCGCGGGCAGCAGCACTGCCGGCACCAGCATGGGCACCGATATGAACCCCGGCACCTCGTCCAACGCCGGTGCCCCTGGGGCGGACGCCACGGGAACGGACGTAGGGTCGTCTACTGCAGCTAGCGGCACAAGCAGCGCCGCGGGCACGGGTTCGGGCGGCGCCGCTGCGGCAGCCGACCAAACCGCCTTCATGGCCACGTTTGCGACCATGCAGGACCCCGTTTTTCTCATGAACGCGGCCAGCAGCAACATGCTGGAAATCAATGCTGGCCAAATGGCTGCGCAGAAAGCCAGCAAGCCAGAGGTACGGAAATTTGCGCAAATGATGGTGAGCCACCACACCACTAGCACGCAGGAGCTCAAGGCCGTTGCTACGCCGCTGGGCGTGAAAATGCCGCAAACCATGATGCCGGTGCACCAAGCCATGGCCGACCGGCTGCAGAACAAGTCCGGCAAGGACTTCGATGAAGCTTACATGGACCTGATGGAGACGGCCCACAAGATGGACGTTGCCATGTTTGAAGTGAAGAGCAAAGCCGCCGAAACGCCCACGGTGCAGCAGTTTGCCACCAAAACCCTGCCCATGCTACGCTCGCACAGCACCATGGCCAACGAAATCGAGAAGAAAGCGGACTAGTGCGTCAGTCGGCGCAGGCTGGTTCTTGCCAGCAATTCCCCTAACACGTAAAGCCATAACCACGAGGGGCCGGTGCCAGCTTAACGCTGGTGCCGGCCCCTCGCTGCGTTTGCGGCAGTGGTTGCTCAGAAGGCCATGAGGCGTTGAACACCGCACCGAGCGCTTGATGGAAGGGGAGTGGCGGTTTCCGGTGCGAGGTTGTGAGAAAAGCTGTGGCTCAAGTGGGAAAGCAGTTTTCCACTTGAGCCGACAGCTGAGAAGGAGGCCCAGCAACTATTTCGGAAGAGCCGGTAAGCGTCTGGCGGCATACAAAGCGCGACCATGGGACGGGCCAGCTCAGGCCGGAAGGCCGGGTGGCTGGGTTTAGGCACCGCTGGCGTAGCTTGAGAGTGGTTGGGAGCCAGGCCAGCGGCCGGAAGCCGTGGCCGGTTCTTTCGAGTTGAGGACCAGGCGGCGTTCAACCAGTTGGAGTTCAAGCTTGGGCCCTCGCGCCGCCCGATATATTTGCTTTTCACCTCGCCCTTTCTCTGCATGCCCTCGTCCCTTCGCACCGCCGCCTGTGCTGGCCTGAGTACCGCCTTGGGGCTGCTGGCGGCATGCAGTTCCACCGCGCCCTCTGCCCCGAAAGCCGGCAGCCTGCCGGCAAGCAGCAGCGCGCCGGCCACCCCGGCCTACCAGGTGGTGAACCTGATGCCCGCCTTCGAGGAGTTTTGGGCCCAGGCCAAGAGCAAGGACATGCCCACGCAAGCCACGCTGTTTGGGCAGTTGCTCGCCGACCGCTACCCCGAAGTGTACAACCGCGACGTGCTGGGCGGCCCGCCCGATGTGGAATTTACCGCCACCCTGCCCAAGCGCTACCCCGCCGTTCAGGCCCGCATTGCGCCCAAAATGGAGGTGGTGCTACGCCTGGGCCGGCAAATCGGCAGCGACCTGCCGCGCTACGAGGCCAACTTCCGCAAGACCTTTCCCGGCCTGGACTACTCCGGCCGCATCTACTTCCTGTACTCGCTGGGCGCCTTCGACGGCGGCACGCGCACCGTGAAGGGCCAGCTGGCGCTGCTTTTTGGGCTCGACATGATGGCCTACGTGTACGGCGAGGAGGCCAACCCCGAGCCCTTCTTTCACCACGAGCTGTTCCACATCTACCACAGCCAGTTTTCCGGCGAGGGCGGCACGCTTGCCGCGGCGCTGTGGCGCGAAGGCTTGGCCACCTACGCGGCCCACGTCCTCAACCCCACGGCCGCGGGCGTCAACCTGTTTGGCCTGCCGCGCAACACCCCCGAGCGCACCCGCGCCGAGCTGCCGCGCTACGTGCGGGCCATGCGGGCCGTGCTCGACTCGGAAAAGAAGGACGACTACGCCCGCTACTTCCTCGGCGGCATGGACGAGCAGGCCGAAACGCCCGCCCGCTCGGGCTACTACATCGGCTACCTGGTGGCCGAGAAGCTGGCCAGGCGGCATACCCTGCTGGACCTGGCCCGCGCCCAGCTGGGCCAGCTGCGTCCCGAAATCGACCAGGCCTTGCAGGAGTTGGAGCAGGCAGCCGTAGCAAAACCCTAAACCCGCTCCCGCCCGATGAACCCTCCGGCCACCCTGCGCGAATCGGCGGTTCTGATTCCCGTGTTCCGCAACGCGGCGGGCGAGATTACGCTGGTGCTGGTGCGGCGCGGCAACCACGGCGTGCACGGCGGGCAGCTGGCCTTTCCCGGCGGCAAGCGCGACCCCGCCGATGCCTCGCTGCTGGCCACGGCCCTGCGCGAAACCGAGGAAGAAATTGGCCTGCCTGCCGCGGCCATCGAGGTATTGGCCGCCCTGCCGCCCGTCCAGACGCGTACTTCCGGCTTCCACATTGCCCCATTCCTGGCTCGCATCGTGCCGCCGCCCACGTGGCGCTTTTCGCAGCCCGAAATAGCCGAGGTGCTGGAGGTGCCCCTGCGCCACCTCGCCGACCCCGCCAATGCCGGCCAGGAACTGTGGGAATTTCCCGACCACCCCACGCCTGAGCTCATTTCCTTCTGGCGGGTGGGGCAGCATTACCTGTGGGGCGCCAGCTACCGCATGCTGCTCCCGTTGCTGTCGCGCCTGTTGGCAGGGGAGTGGGAACTGTAGCGCAGAGCGCAGGTTTTTGTTCCGTTCATTGGAAGCGCTTACGTCAACTCAAACAGGGCAACAATAAATATTTGCTCTCGTACTTTGAAATACAAAGTTCTTTAATTTCCTTTGTGTAGTTGCTGTTCCTCCTGCGCTATTGCCTGTTGCTAAAGGCAGTAGCAGGCTCGGAAGGCAATATGCTGGGGCCGGGTGTGCCACCCTCGCGGTGGTCGCTGCTGGCACCAGAAGCCCGGATTTTCGTCAGCATCACCTTTTTTCTGCACCTTTTTCTAACATGTCAACTTCAAGCCCAACTATCATGACACTCACCCAAAGCATTACTCGCATTGCGTTGGCCACGGCGCTGCTACTGCTCATTCCGCTGGCGGCAAAGTTCTTCCTGCCTGGTATGGGCTGGGACGTGTTCGATTTCGTATTCGCCGGCGTGTTGCTGTTCGGTACGGGTCTCACCTACGTGCTGATAGCGCGGAAGTGGAACAACACCGTGTACCGGGTGGCGGTGGGCGTGGCCGTGCTGGCCGGGCTGCTTCTGGTATGGGCCAACGCGGCCGTGGGGCTGGTGGGCAGCGAAGACAATCCCGCCAACCTGCTCTACGCCGGGGTGCTGGCCGTGGCCCTCATGGGGGCTATCGTGGCGCGCTTCCGGCCGTTGGGCATGTCCCGCGCCATGTTTGGGGCCGCGATTGCCTACGTGCTGGTGACCGTGGTGGCCCTCTTCGTCTGGACGCCCACCGGTGTCGGCGCGGAGCCCTCGGTGCCGCGCATAAATGAACTGGCTGCGAATGGTGCTTTTGCCGCGCTGTGGGCTTTTGCGGGGTGGCTGTTCCAGCGCGCCGCCAGCATGACCAATTCGGATGCCAACCGGCAGCTGGCGTAGGTTTTGGGGCACACCTGCATCTACTGTTACACCGCTGATTCAGCGACTGGCATGACGCCTGCCCGCCTGCGGCTTAGCTGGTCGTAGCTGGCCCTACAGCGGCCCTTGGCCAAGGCTTTTCTCACCTTTTTTGCTTCTGCAAGCTCATGGGCCTTGCTGCCACCCTCGACCGGCTTCATTCCCAAGCCAGGCACAACCGCTGGATGCGGTATTTCGCAGTATTCACCCGCGTGGCGCTGGCGGCCGGGTTCCTCCCCTCGGGGTTTGTAAAAATCATGGGGGAGCGGTTTACCTCCTTATCCGACAACCAGCCCATGGGCCACTACCTGGAGGCCCTATCACACACCGGCTACTACTACACCTACATCGGCATTGCCCAGATGACGGCGGCCATTCTGCTGCTGATACCGCGCACGGCTGTATTGGGAGCCCTGCTATACTTTCCCATCATCTTAAACATCTGCATTTTATCCTTAGCAGTACGATTCGAAGGCTCGCTGATTACTTCGCCGTTGATGGTAGTTGCGAACGTGTTTCTGCTGTGCTGGTACTACGACCGGTTGAAGTTTATCCTGCCGTTTAACCAAGCCCCTTCCGCCGCACTGCCCGCGCCCCACGGCGTTACTAATAAATTTCCCACGGCCTTCTTTGCTGGGGCTGGGGCAACGGTGGTGCTGGTTGTAGTGGTCGTGACCAACGTATTCGATGTGATGCCCAACAACACCTTGGCCGATTGTCGGTCGCAGTTTAAAGGCCGCCGCAGCCACCGAACCGCCGCCGGCTACGAATTCTGCGATTGCATCCACAAAAAGGGCCAGCCGCTCGACCAAGCTTTGGACAGGTATCACAGGGCCCCCGACGATGCCTTCTGAACCAGGTAGGTGCCAGACGGCATCTGCCCCGTAAGGCGGCTTTCTCGTGCCAGAGCGGCCTTGCAGTGCATTAAAAGCTAAGAGGGAAGAGGCAATAGTGGTTGTGCTGAAACCATACAGCACCGTCCAATTCAAGCCCTTGATTGCCACCAAATGCCCTTGGTTTGCGTTAGCAGGCAGATGCCGTCCCGATTTACAGCACCAATTGCGGAGACGGTATGAGGCTTTTGCAAAGCATTCTAACCACGCGCACGATGGAAACCCAGGAAGCAAACACGATTACCCGGCCCACCTACGACATTGCCCAAATCATGGGCGGGCTCTACGGTGAGGGCATTATTGGCCTGAAAGGCGCCTTCCCGCGCGAATGGGCCCAACAGCTCCACGAAGACCTGACCCGCCTCTACGCCGAGGCCTTGGAGCGCCCGGGCGGGGCCCTGGGCCGCGGCCCCAAGCGGCACTACGTCGAAATTCACCCCGAAGACATCCGCGGCTTCGTGGACCTCGCCACGCACCCCTGGGTGACCGCCGTGTGCGAAGCCATGCTGGGCCCGGACTATAAAATCGTGGAAATTGGCTTCGACGTGCCCAACCCCGGCGCCATGAACCAGCCCTGGCACCGCGACTTCCCCGCGCCCGACGACACCATCACCGGCCGGCGCCTCAATTCCCTAGCCTTCAACCTGACCACCGTGGACGTGACCGAAGACATGGGCCCCTTCGAGATTGCGCCCGGCACTCAGTGGGACCTGCCCATCAACTTCGAGCACGGCATGTTTCCACCCAAGGCCAACAGCCCGCGCTACGAGCAGCGCGCCCAGCGGAAAATGCCCCAGATGGGCGACATCTCCGCCCGCTCGGCCCTGACCATCCACCGCGGCACGGCCAACCATTCCAACAAGTCTCGCCCCGCGCTGGTGCTGGGCGTGGACGCCCCCACCGCCAACAACGCCGAGCGCCACGACCTGCAAGTCACCCGCGCTTTCTACAACACCTTGCCCGAATACCTAAAGCAGCACCTCACCTGCCGCCTGGTGGACGAGCTGGAGCCCATTGTGCAGGGCCACACCATCGAAGGCCTGATGATGGGCGAGGCGTGAAGCAAGCAATGTCAATCCTCCAGCCCGTCATGCTGAGCGCAGCGAAGCATCTCGCCCGCCATACTAAATCTGATTAGTGGCGCAGTAGAGATGCTTCGGCTGCGCGGACGCCAGATGAGCATGACGCTCTTTTTCGTGCGCGACGCGCTGTTGGTATGCGATATCGGCACTGGTAATAAATCAACATGCACATTCCCGACGACCACATTTACCAGGAGGCGCAGCTTTCGCCGATGACGGTGGCCGCTATCAACGAGCTGACCGCTAAAGCCCGGGCCCAGCCGCCCAGCGGCGACCAAACCTACGTGCTGGTGTCCGATGGCGAAGACCCCTGGGTTGTGGCCCACGAAGGCCAGCTGTACTACTGCACCGTGGACCGGCTGAAGCAAAAAATCCTGGTTGCGAGGTTTTCTAGCCTTTCAGAAATGGCCAGTGCCGAGCTGGTGCAGGTGTGGCCGGGTAAACAGGGCACGACTCCCGAATTCGTGGAAATATGGTCGCCCGAGCTGCAGCTGATTGACGGGAAGTGGTACATCTACTTCGCGCTCTACAATGCCCAGAACGGCGCGGAGCGGCTGTTTGTGCTCGAAGGCATTTCCGGCCACCCGCAGGGCGAGTACGAATTTCTGGGCCAGCTCCAGATTCCGACCGACCGGTGGGCCATCGACGGCTCGGTGCTGCGCATGGAGGGTGGCAAGCTGTATTTCATCTGGTCGGGGTGGGAGGGGTTCGCCAACGCCAGCCAGAACATCTACATCGCCCGGATGCGCAACCCCTGGACCATTGCCTCCGACCGGGTGTGCATTTCGCGGCCCGAGCTTGACTGGGAAAAGCACGGCTACCCGCACGTCAACGAGGGGCCGCAGGCGCTGGTGCGCAACGGCCGCGTGTTCATCATCTACTCCGCCAGCGGCAGCTGGACCGACGACTACTGCCTCGGCCAGCTCACCTACCTGGGCGGCGACCCGCTCGACCCCACGGCCTGGCGCAAGGAGCCCACACCCGTGTTCCAGAAAACCGCCACCATTTTCGGGCCGGGCCACGCATCCTTTGTCGAGATTGACGGCCAGGACTACATCATCTATCACGCCGCCCGCAGCAGTCAGGCCGGGTGGGCCCGGCAAATTCGGGCCAAGCCCTTCACCTGGCACGAGGACGGCTCCCCCAACTTCGGCCAGCCACAGTAGCAGACAATAACTTCCCCACGCCCCGCCCGCTACTGAGAGAAACTTAAGTTCCTGTGGCTGTGCTGGCGCGAGTTTAGCACAGCGTAATTCCTGCGGGGTGCACCGCCACCTCATGGCAGGCACGAGCTACTGGCTTGCGTCAGCTTAGGGAATTAATTCCCCGATGGGCTTTTGTATCGATTGTATTTCTTCAGCGCCTTTATCACTCGTTCCTTAGGAAGAGCATAAGCGGTATTGCCGTTGACCCCGACCAAGGTTTTGGCCGAAACCATTGCGTTGATAATGGCTTCCTGCGTAGCGTTAACCGTGGCATTGAAAAGTGGGTCCATGAGGTCGTTGGCTAGCATTTCCACTTTCGAGACCGCATTTCGGCTGAACCCCGTGTCGGCAGTGGAAAAGGCAAAGAAGATATCGCCGGAGGAATTTTCGCCGCGCCCGCCCACCATGCCAACCCCGATGCTCACCCGCTCGGCAATTCTTTTTAGTTGATGCGGCAAAAGGGGCGCGTCAGTGGCGACAATGACAATGATGGAACCTTGGCCACTGGGCTGAATGGATTCGGGCGGGGCCACCATTTTTACTCGTAAGGTGTCCATCAGCTCTTTTCCCACGGGAACCCCGGCGATGGTAAAATTGGCCCGGCTGCCGAAGTTGGATTGCACCAAAACACCTACAGCGTATGTTTTGTCGTTGATTTTAACTTGGCGCGAAGAGGTACCGGTGCCGCCTTTGAATCCTAGGCAAAACATGCCCGTTCCGCCGCCTACGTTGCCCTCCGCAATTGGGCCGCCCTTGGCATTGTCCAGCGCAGCAAAAACGTGCTCTTCTTTTACGTGAAAGCCATATATGTCATTCAGAACCCCGTCGTAGGTTTCCGCCACTACCGGATAGGTGTACCAGTAGTCCTTGTAAAATCCGACATCCTTTTTGTACCAGTTATTTTTTACAAACCATTTCAACGTAGCGTCCCGCACTACGCCCACGCTGTTGGTATTTGTTATCATAATGGGCGTTTCCAGCATCCCCGAGCCGGTGACCCAGGTGGTGCCCGTCATTTCCCCATTGCCATTTAGCGTGTACCAGTTGGCAAAAATTGGCCGCCACGTTTTACCGGTTGGGAAAATAGCCGTTATACCGGTTCTCACTGGGCCCTTGCCAATCTTGTTTTTTCCCTCGCCCGATATCAGGGTGGTGTAGCCTACTTCCACGCCTTTTACGTCCGTAATCGCATTGTTTTGCCCCGGAGTTCCTTCAAATGGAATGCCCCAGTCCCTGGCTCTTTGGGTTTGAGCGGCTGCAGTTTCGGCGAGCGCGGCCAGGGACAAAAGCAAGAGTGAAAGGAAGCGCTGCATGTAAAGTGAGTGAGGATGGTGTGCCCAAAGGCTATGGATTCAGCGAAAGTAGAACCACCCCCGCACGACTGCCGGCGAACCACTGCTCACGTCAGGTTAAAAGACACCACAGTGGCTACAACGTTGCCCCCCCGCGCCGCCCGCTGCTGAATGCAACAGGAGCTTCTGCGGTAGCTGCAAGCAGGCATCAGGAACTAAGCAGAAACTTTGTAGTTTTGGATGGTATGAAAATCACGCTGGAAATCCCCGACAACAAGGCGGCATTCATGATGGAGTTGCTGCAAAGCCTGCCGTTTGTGAAAGCCACGCCGGCCCGCACGAAATCCAAGCCGCAGGACGAAACCGAGTATCTGTTGAGCAACCCGGCTAATGCTCGCGAATTGCTGGAATCTATTGAGCAAATTCGGCAGGGGCAGACCGTGCAGATGAAAGAGCTGGACTAATGCTGGCCAGCTTCTCCCAAAAAGCATGGGCGCATTACCTGTACTGGCAGGAAACCGACCGCGACATTCTGCACAAAATCAACGACCTCATCAAAGAATGCACCCGCACGCCCCACAAAGGCACGGAAAGCCGGAGGCGTTGAAAAATGAGCTGCGCGGCTTTTGGTCGCGCCGCATTAATCACGAACACCGCTTGGTGTGCCAGGTGTAGGGCGAAACCCTGTTCATTGCCGCCTGCCGTTTCCACTACGGCGATAAATAACTCACCGCCCCGCCCGCTGCCCGCGCCGCTGCAGAAACGGGAGCTTCTGCGTATGTAGCTCGTTGCTTGGAGACACCCTCCCTGAACCGGCATTGCCGTATATTCGTTAGCCGACAAGTTCAGAAATGACTCCAGTCTAATTCTCCTAGCTTATGAAACTTCACGAACGATATAGCAAATTTCGCGACCCGGTGGCGCTGAAAGCTAGCGTAGTACGTTCGGTTTATGCGTCGATGGCGCTGGAAAACCAGCAGGTTTCGCAGGAACGACTCGGGAAACTATACGACCAGCAATGCCGCAAGACTTCGTCAGGACAGGGCGAGCGGCGTGAGCTGGTTTAGGATAAGCAGTTTCAATCCGCTTAAATCGTAGGTATCTCCAAGCTGAATAGCTTGGAGATATTTTTTTCGACTGTCGCCGGTTTCCCGTTGATACAGGATTACCTCGTCGTAGCCATAATTATACGCAAGGGCATTGGTGAGCAAGCGGGCGGTGCGGCCATTGCCGTTTGTGAACGGGTGAATGGAGACCAGCTTGTGGTGCGCAAATGCCAATAGCTCGGCTACGGCATCGGCATTGCCGGGCGCGACCTGGCGCATGCGGAAGCGCAAGTCGTCGGCGAACTCATATATTAATTGCGGAATTCTGACGGGTGGCGGGGGCAAGTATGAGGTGGTCCGATTAGGCTGGACAGTTTAGGGCAGTAGTTTAAAGAAGTTGTTGATGAGTACGATAGGGCGTCTGATAGTCGATACTGGAGTGCAGCCGGTCGTGATTATAGTAATCAAAATAGTCGGCGACGCTACCCTGGGCGTCGGCCAAGTCGGCAAAGACGGGCCACTCGCGTAGCTCGAGCACCTCGGTTTTGAGGCGGGACCAGAGGCTCTCGGCCTGGGCGTTGTCGTAGCAGTCGCCGCGGCGGCTCTGCGAGCGCAGGGCCTGGTGGTCGTGGAGCAGCGTGCGGTAGGCCTTGCCGCAGTACTGCCCGCCGCGGTCGGAGTGGACGAGCAGGCCGGGCGTGGGCGGTTGGGACCAAAAGGCGCGCTGCAAGGCCGTGGTGACGAGCTCCTCGGGCATGGTCGCGGCCACGTGCCAGCCCACCACGTGCTTGCTGGCCAGGTCCTGAAAGGCGCACAGGTAGGCCCAGGAGCCGTTGGCCAGCGGCAGATACGTGATGTCCGAAACCCAGACCCGGTTGGCCCGGGTGGGCTTGGGTTGGTCGAGCAGCCGGTTGGGCGCGCAGCGCAGCCCGTGGGTGGAATCGGTCGTGCGCGGGGTATAAGCCTTGGGCTGCAAGGCGTGCAGGCCCCGGCGGCGCATGGCCGTGCGCAGGCGCTGGCGGCCCACCCGGTGGCCTTTTTCACGCAGGGCCGCCTGCAGCCGACGGGTGCCGTAGCGACGCTGGTGCACGCCAAAGACCTGGACCAGCGCCGTTTCCCAGGCCGGCGTCTTCGGGCGCCCCACCGCCCGCTGCTGGGCAGCCTGCCAGGCGTAGTAGCCGCTGGCCGTTACGCCCAGCACCTGGCACAGCCGCTGCACGGGGTAATGGCCGCGCTCGGCGGCGATGAAGCGGTAGTGGCTCATTGGTCCGGCGTGTTGGAGAAGATGGCAATGGCTTTTTTTAAAATCTCCAGCTCCAGCTCCTGCGCCTGCCGCCGGGCCAGGGCCCGCAGCTGGCGCAGTTCGGCCGCCGTACCCGGGTCCAAAGCAGGCCCCAATGCGGCGGCCACCGGCGTTTGGGCCGCTTTCTGCCACTGGTAAAGGCGTTTGGGGTCGATGTTGAGCGCCCGGGCGGCGGCCTGGGCCGAGCGGCTTTGCTCGGCCAGGCGCAAGGCTTCGGCGCGGAAGGCCGCGTCGTACTTGCGGCGTTGGTCGGGTTTCGGGGTGTCTTTCATGACAAAAGAAAGATACCACCCAATTCTGTCCAGCTCAACTAGACCACCTCAATCTGTCGTGGTCTTCTTACGCCTGGGAAGATTACCTCTACTGGCAGCAAGCTGACGAGGCCGTTCTGACCAAAATCAACGAATTATTAAAGGAGTGCCTGCGCACGCCCTTCACCGGTCGGGGCAAGCCCGAGTCACTCAAAGCTGACCGCAAAGGGTTCTGGTCCCTGCGCATCACGCAGGAGCATCGGTTGGTGTATAAGGTGAGCGGCGACACGCTTTACATCGTGCAGTGCCGATTCCACTACGACGATAAGTAAGCCCCCCTGCCCGCCGCCTCCGCCGCCGAAGGAACGGACGCTTCTGTGTAACTTAGCTACCTATGGAACTCGAAGTAAAACTTAAATTCCCAACGGAAAAGGCCGCCGCCATCTTAGAGTGGCTGCGTAGCCTGCCGTGCGGAGCCGCCGAACTACAAAGCCGCAACACGGAGGCTCAACCAGCGCCGCCGATTATGGAAGTCAAGTCCGACGAATTGGCGGAGCGGGAACGGATATTCTATTCGCTATTTGGCGCGTGGAAATCCGAGGAAACGGGAGAAGAGTTGAATCGTCTGCTGCAAGATGCCCGCCATACCGAGCAACGTGACATCGAGTTATGAGCCCACGCTACCTACTCGATATCAACATCTGTGTGTTCTACCTAAAAGGCGAGTTTGGCATTCGAGAGCGAATTCAATCCGTTGGGTTGGTGAATTGCTTTCTATCTGAAATCACCATTGCCGAGCTGCTATTTGGGGTCGCAAATAGCGCCCCGGCCTGGCAGGCCAAACAGCGGCTGGACGTTGCGGCACTCCGCAAAAGCTTCGCTGAACAGGTCTTACCAATTGGGCCAGCCCCGGAAACTTTCGCGGAAGTCAAAACCCACTTGCGTCGCCTCGGCCGCGTGGTGGATAGTTTCGACTTGCTCATCGGCAGCACGGCCTTGTTTCATAATCTAACGCTGGTGACGCACAACACGCGGCATTTTGTCGATATGCCCAATACGGTCATGCAAGACTGGGTTGCTGAACAGCGGGCCGCAAGCCAAGTGGCTAACGCAAAGTAGCCCACCCACCACCCCGCCCGCTGCCCCCGCCGCTAAGAGAAACGGAAGCTTCTGTGTAGCTTGCCCTGCTCTGAGCAACATAACAGTACCATGAACCTTTGACTCCCCTGCGTAGTATTAATGCTGTCTGTTACTACTTTGGCTAGGACCTTGTAACTTTGCTTTCATGAACACGACAATTCCTAAGTCTAATGCTGCCAAGCCGGTTACACCTTCAAACAAGTGTGTAAATCAAGCGGGGGCTTTCCGTCCGGTACAGCCCAAAGACCTTGAGGCTAAGCGTCGTAAAGCTTATCCCTACTTATTTTGATTCCTGGTAATTTCCCGGGTAATGCTTACCCATTCCGTTTTATCACCGAAAAGCCGCCCTATTCCCCGGGCGGCTTTTTGCTTGAGCGGTATATCTGTCCGTTTCAAACCCGGAAAGGCCGGCATTACATCATTCAGGCCGAGCAATACCAGCACCACATTTACGTGCTGAAGTTCTACCTCAAAGTACACCGCTTCGAACGCGACCCAGAGCCCAAGTACTCCTACCAAACCAACGACGGCCCGGCCGAAGCCATCCGCATTCTGAATACTTGCCTGGCCGTGATGCTGCACCTGCTGAAACGTGACCCGCTGGCGTCTGGTGGCTTCATAGGCACCCCGAAACCCGCCGAAGCTGAGAAAGACCCCACGAATGCCCAACGGTTTCGCATCTACTCGCAACTGGCCAGCGACTTTTTTCCACCCGAGCGGTGGGACCACCAGCACAGCCCCGAAACCAACGCCTATCTGCTCCTCAACAAAGCCGCGCTAGCCAAGCAGCCGGACTTGCTGGAAAAAGCACAGGCCATGTTTCAGGCCTTGTATCCGGAGTTTTCAACGGCCACCACCTTGCGCCCGACATTTCCTACGGCTCGAATTGGGTAGCCCCCCGCCCCGCCCGCTGCCCCCGCCGCTGAGAGAAACAGGTGCTTCTAAGCTACTTTAGCAGGCGCCAACCATTTCCGCCCTCCCCACGTTTCCCAGCCATGACTTTCCGCCAACGCTACGCCCAGTTGCAAGACGCCTCGTTCGTGAAGCGCATGATGCTTCGCTCGGTATACGGCACCATGGCGCTGGAAAACCAGACCGTGCCCATGGAACGGCTGGAAGCCCTCTACGAAAAAGTAGAAGCCGAGCGCACCTCCAACGCTACTCGCCAAACCGGCGAAGCTGCGCGCTAATCAGCTGCTCCAGCTCCCGGTAGTCGCCGGAGTTTCCTGCTTTTATGGCGGTTAAGTACGCCTCGCGGTCGGCGCCAGCGGCGCGCTGGTACAAGGCCAGTTCCTGGTAGCCGTGGCGAAAGGCCAGGAAATTGGTGAGCAGGCGAGCCGTGCGGCCGTTGCCGTTGGTGAACGGGTGAATGGCCACAAACCGGTGATGCGCATACGCCAGCAAGGCCGCCAGCTCGGCTTCGGTGCGCACCAACTGCTGCCGGTGCTGCACTTCTTCGGCAAATTGGTAGAGCAGTGTGGGTACCTGCTGAAATGGCGGCGGCAGGAAGTTGCCCACGTTGGGATTGGAGCGCCGGTACTGTCCGGCCCACTCGTACACGCGTCCGAAGGCGGCGCGGTGCAGGTCGAGCAGCAGCGCCACCGTGAATTCGGTTTCTTCGGGCAGGTCGTAGAGAAAGTTCTCGGCGCGGATGACGCCTTCGGCCTCGGCTTCGTCGAGCAAGCGGCGGTCGGTCAGGCCGAGCAGGTTGTCTTCGGGTGCGTCGGTGTAGTGGCCCACGGGGCAGGGGAGAGTTGGGGAGCCAAAGTAGCTAGCTTTGACACAACTTCCCGCCCCGCCCGCTGCCCCCGCCGCTAGAACGATACTACAGCTTCTGCATCACGGTAGCCACGGCCGCCTCACAATCACCCCCCGCCCCGCCGCTGAGTGAAATATTCTTCTGAGCCGGCGCGCGTTTAGCGCAGCGTAGCTTGGGCCTGAGGGTAGATGAGAAGGCTGTAGCGCACAGTAGTTGGAAGCTGTTTCTGCTACCTGTTATTTCTTCTCAGGCAAGGGAGATTCATACGGTTTTTAATCCGGCTTATGACTTGCTAGCACAACCTGCTGCTACTGCATTCATGAGTAGTAGCTTAGCACTGCATCATTCCCCGTATTCTGTACACTGTGCTTGCATCAAAATCCGTATGGATTCTACCAAATCGAAATTTCACGACATTGAGCTCATTGAATATGGGGTTGTTGAGCCCAACAATGGACGGATGCTGTCCGAGGTCGATTTAAAAATCAATGGTGAAGTAGTAACCGAGCGTTACTTCTCTGATAATTGGCACCACATTCATTTGTACAGCACGTACGAGCCCGATTCGCCAGACGGACGCTTCTTTTTCGTGCCCAAAGAAGGAGGAGGATTCCTCCTCGACACCTTCAATAATTTCTCCGTCATCGGTTTGCCCTACAAAGCGCTCAGTGCCGCCAGCTACATTGGGAATGCGTATTTCAATGGCAGGCTCTTCCTGGTGTACCGCGATGAAATAGCGGTGATTGATTTAATAACCCAAAAGTCCACGGTGCACGAACTCCCGCACCAACGGGTGAAATGGGTGAAACCCGTTGATGCGCAACAGTTCGAAGTGTGCTACTATGAAACTGGTTCGTGGGTAGAAAAATCGTTATCAATGGCGCTTGAGTAGCCTCCACCCCCCGCCCGCTGCCCCCGCCGCTAAAGAAACAGGAGCTACTGTGTAGCTTGCTTCCTCTATCAGAAGCTGCTCCTTCATGTATTTACTCTACGCCGACGAAAGCGGCGACACTGGCTTAGTAGCCAGTCCAACCAAGTACTTCATCCTTTCTGGTTTGGTAGTGCATGAAACAAGGTGGCGCGCCTTCCTAGATGATATCGTCGCATTCCGGCGGCACTTGCGGGCCACGAAAGGGTTGAAGCTGCGCGAGGAAATCCATGCCGCGCCATTTATTACTAACCCAGGTGCATTGGTTCGCATCAAGCGTAACGACCGGCTCGATATCCTCAAGCAGTGTCTGGATTTTCTCGGCAACCGCAGCGACATCAGTCTCTGCACTGTGGTGGTGAACAAGACGATGAAGCCAACTGGTTACGACGTGTTTGAAAGCGCTTGGCAGGCTCTGATACAGCGTTTCGACAATACCATGCGGAACCGCAACTACCCTGGCGCTTTTGCCGACCAACGCGGGCTGGTGCTGCCTGATAACACTGACGGCGGCAAACTCACTGCCATTATGCGGCGAATGCGGCACTATAATCCCGTGCCCAACAACTCGGCTCACCAAGTCCAAGGCTCGGGCTACCGCAACCTAGCACTGCAATCTGTGATTGAAGACCCGTTTCTGAAAGATTCGGCCCACTCGTTCATTCACCAATTGGTAGATGTAGTAGCCTACGCCGCCCGCCAACTGTATGAACCCAATGCCTACATGCGCAGCAAACAGGGTCATAATTTTTACGCTCGCCTCCGCCCTGTGCTCAATACCTACGCCAACCGTGCCCACCCGCTACACCTCGTGCAGCTGTAAAATAAAAAGGGGCCACCTTGCGGCGGCCCCGGGTGAATCCTACTAGGGCGACTAGCACCCGTTCAGATTCGCTACAAACTTACAGCTTTCTGTAAGATTAAGTTTCACAGGTGGAAAGCAACCTCCCCCCCGCCCCGCCCGCTGCCCCCGCCGCTGATGAAACTGAAGCTTCTATAGTAGCTTGCTGATGAGCACTACTAGCTCAAGGGTATAGATTGCAATGGGTTATATTGCTGCATGAAAATCAGCGAAACGTTTTCCTTGAATAGGACACAATCAGAACTAGATTTTGTCGATATAGATACTTCCGGTGACTTGCCATTATTTCTTG
>NZ_DASVSI010000041.1:0-14142 GCF_036388155.1 Hymenobacter sp.
GAGTGGAGGCCTCCACTCCGCTCAACAGGACGTTTTTGATTTTTAGAAATAACTGCAACGGTGAGTGCCTGGTTCGGGTAAACCTTTTCAGTTACCACCATTGTTGTACCTACATCAATTCACTTGGCTATTCTGATATGAAAGTTGAAATCTGGTCCGACGTGGTATGCCCGTTCTGTTACGTCGGCAAGCGCAAGTTTGAGAATGCATTGAAGGACTTTGCGCACCGCGACGACGTGGAAGTGGTATGGCGCAGCTTTGAGCTCACGCCCAACTTCGAGCCCATTCCCGGCGAGAACATCTATGAGTCGCTGGCGAAGAAAAAAGGTGTTTCAACCGCCGAAGGCCGCCGCATGAGCGACTACATGACCAACGCCGCCAAGGAAGTTGGCTTGGAGTACGACTTCGACCGCGCCGTTCCGACCAATACGTTTCTGGCCCACCAGCTCATCCACTTGGGCGCCCACCACGGCCGGCAAGACGCCACCAAGGAGCGCCTGTTTAAGGCGTACTATACCGAAGGCCAAAACATTGGCGACCTGGAAACGCTGGTGAAGCTGGGTGCCGAAGTGGGCCTCGATGCCACCGAAATTCGCGAAGCTCTCATCGCCGGTACCTACGCCGAGGCCGTGCGGTATGACGAGTACCAGGCCCAGCAAATCAACGTGCGGGGCGTGCCCTTCTTCGTGTTTGAGGACAAGTATGCGGTATCGGGAGCGCAGCCCACCGAGCTGTTTGCCGAGGTGCTGGGCAAAGTGTGGGACGAGTTCAAGCCCGCCAAGCCGGTGCCCCAACTAGTAGCCGACGGCCCCGCCTGCGGCCCTGATGGCTGCGACTGAACGCTGCGCTTAATGAAGAATGAGCAATGAAGAATGAATAATAATGTCATTGCGAGGCCGCAGGCCGTGGCAATCTTTCCTCACGCAATGATTCACTTAGAGGTGTGACAAACCCAATGAAGAAGCCCCGGCTCAGAGCAGAGCCGGGGCTTCTTCATTGCCAAATTGGTCGCCAAGGATAGGTCGGATTGCCACGCCGCGCTCGCAATGACCATTCCTCAAGCCGATGCTGGCGCGCGTCTGTGACGCGTGCCGACTGGTTTCGAGCCTCTGGCTCGCCGCGTGAACGAGGCCTGAACGACTCCACAACGGCGCAGCCGGGGGCGTTGGAAACGCCCAACTAGTCGGCACGCGTCACAGACGCGCGCCAGCATCGGCCATTGCTCATCAAGCCAAAGGCGTCAGGCCCTTATCATCGGGATGTGCGGGATGCCGTCTTCCAGGTACATCTCGCCGCACTGCACGAACCCGAAGCTTTGGTAAAACCGCTCCAGGTATTGCTGGGCGCCTATTTTGATGGGCTGGGCACCGTACAGCACTTCGCACTGAGCAATGGCCTGCTGCATGAGTTCCTGGCCTAGGCCGAGGCGCCGGTGGGCTGGGCTTACGGCCACGCGCCCAATGGCCACCTGCTCGTAGCTGATGCCCGCATCGAACAGCCGGGCGTAAGCGGCCAGCATGCCGGCCGGCGTGTAGCCCAGCAGGTGGTAGGCTTGGTCGTCGTGGCCGTCGAGGTCTTGGAAGGGGCAGTTTTGCTCCACCACAAACACCTCCACGCGCAGTTGGAGCAGTTGGTAGAGTTCGGTGAGGGCCAGGTCCTCGTAGGGTTTCAGCGTCCAGTCGAGTGTCATAATGGATGGGCATTCGATAATATGACCTAAGTAACAAGTAGCAAGTCTTACCGCTTGCCTTATTACCTACTACTGAAGTCTTGCAACTTATTTGGGCATGCGGGCCACTTCCGGCAGTGTCACCACGCGGTACTTGATGCCCAGGACGGCGGCATTTTCTTCGACGGTGGTGGTGAAGCCGGCTTGCTTCCGGCGTTCGTTCACCTTCGCTTCGTCTTTGATGGGCCACACAAACGGCGGCTGGCTTTCGCGCTCGCCCGTGGCGGGGTTTACCGGGCTGTAACCCATGGCTTGCGTACCGTAGAGCTGCTCCTTGTCGTCGCGCATGAGCTGGCGGTCCAGCATTTGGGCATACAGGCGGAAAGGCAATTCCCCGCGTTTGGCGGCGGTTTTTATGAGAGGCAAGTACGACTTGATGTCGTCAGAATGCTGGATGATGTACCACGCGGCCTCGTTGGTGGGCTCGCCCACCAGGAACTTGCCGGGGTAGCCGTATTGCTTGATGATGGCCCGGACCCGCACGATGTTGGCCGAGTCGGTGCGTATCATTTGGCGCGCCAGGTAGTTGGGGAGGTCTGCTTTTTTCACGCCCAGGGCTGCCGCCACCGAATCGGGCTGGCGGGTTAAGCGCGGGTCAAACAGCAGCGCTCGCCACCGTTGGTCGAGGGTATAAAGGCTGTCCAATTCGCGCTTCAGGCCCGCGTTGAACTGCTTCTGGGCATGAGACGGCCAAGCAACCGACAGGAGGAGTAGCGCCAGGAGTACGATTTTCATAGGAGCGGCGCAGGGGTGGTGAATTGGGCCAAAAATAACCCCGGCCCGCTACTGTAGCGGGCCGGGGCTGTCTGAACGGGCAAGTCAGAAAGTTATTTCTTCGGCCCTGCCTTTTCGGTTTTGCTCATGCTTTCGATGTTGCTGCTGCCAGTGGGCTTGCGCTGTCCCGGCGTTTTCAGGCCCGAGCTCGACCGCGACGCCCGGGTAGGGCCCGTAGCGGGCGTGGTGTTGGTTTTCGCGCCCACGCGCTGTCCGTTGCCGGGCGAGTAATTGGGCCGAACGGTGATAGGCGACGAAGGTGGGCTGTCGCTGTTGGTCGTGGACGCGCGCTGCGCGGCCGAGGTAGAGCCTTCGCGCGACCGCGGCGTTTGCGCCGTGGCCGTGCCGATGCCCGCTGCTAACGCAGCAATAATCAGGAGCTTTTTCATATAAGTGAAGAGTGGGAATGCGGAAAGGAATACACAGTCTTACGGCATAACCACACCTGCCGTTGGTGTCAAAACTTAGGATTTAGCTTACGCCACCACCGCCTCCTCCGCGCCCAGCTCCGTGAGCACCTTTTTGGCCTGCTGAATGGAACGCACCTCGTCAAACGTCACAATCAATTGCTCCTTGTGCTCCTTGAGTTTAGCGGTGCGCGGGTGCGTCTGCACGTAGTTGAGGATGGTGCCGAACTGCTCGCCCTGGAAGTAGGCTTTGTGCTCGTCATCGGCCGCGAGGTAGCCTTTCAACGTGTCGCGCTTGAGTGTGATTTTGGTGAAGCCCACCTTGCAGGCCTGCCAGCGCAGCCGCACGATATCGGCCAGCTGCTGCACTTCGGGGGGCAGGGGCCCGAACCGGTCGGTCATGCTCGTGAGCAGCTTCTGCAGCTCTTCCGGCTTCTGGGCGCGGTCGAGCTTGGCGTAGAGCTGCAGGCGCTCCGAGACGTTGCTCACGTACTTCTCCGGAATGAGCACCTGCTGGTCCGTTTCCACGTTGCACTCGCGGCTGCGGCCTGCGCCGGCCGCCGCTTGCAGCCGCTGGTTGGAGTCGCCCAGGAACAGGTCGCGGAATTCGGTTTCCTTGAGCTCGGTCACGGCCTCGTCCAGAATCTGGTGGTAGGTTTCGTAGCCCAGGTCGTTGATAAAGCCCGACTGCTCGCCGCCCAGCAGGTTGCCGGCGCCCCTGATGTCGAGGTCGCGCATGGCCACGTTGAAGCCCGCGCCCAGGTCCGAAAACTCCTCCAGCGTGCTCAGCCGCTTGCGCGCATCTGAAGGCAGGTTGGCCACCGGCGGCGTCAGCAAGTAGCAGTAAGCCTTGCGGTTGGAGCGGCCCACGCGGCCGCGCATCTGGTGCAAGTCGCTCAGGCCGTGCAGGTGGGCGCGGTTGATGATGATGGTGTTGGCATTGGGAATGTCCAGGCCCGACTCAATCAGGTTGGTGCTCACCAGCACGTCGTACTCGCCCTCCACAAACTTCATCATGCGCTTTTCCAACTGGTCGCCCTCCATCTGCCCGTGAATGGTGGTGATGCGGGCGTCGGGCACCATGCGCAGTATCATGGCGGCCTGCTCGTCGAGGTCCTTCACGCGGTTGTGCACGTAAAACACCTGCCCGCCGCGCTTCAACTCCCGCGCCACCGCGTCCCGAATCAGGATTTCGTCGAACACGTTCAGCTCCGTTTGCACGGGCTGCCGGTTGGGCGGCGGCGTGGCAATCACGCTCAAGTCGCGGGCACCCATCAGCGAGAAGTGCAGCGTGCGCGGAATCGGCGTGGCCGACAGCGTGAGCGTGTCCACGTTCACCTTCAGCTCCTTCAGTTTGTCCTTGGTTTTTACCCCAAATTTCTGCTCTTCGTCAATCACCAGCAGGCCCAGGTCCTTGAACTTGATGTCCTTATTCGTAAGCCGGTGCGTACCAATGAGGATGTCGGTTTTGCCCTCGGCCACCCGCGCCAGCGTCTCCTTAATCTGCTTGGTCGACTTAAACCGGTTGATGTATTCCACCGTCACGGGCAGCGTGGCCAGCCGGTCGCGGAAGGTCTTGTAGTGCTGCATCGCCAGAATGGTGGTGGGCACCAGAATGGCCGCCTGCTTGCCATCGGCCACCGCCTTGAAGGCCGCCCGAATGGCCACCTCTGTCTTACCAAAACCCACGTCGCCGCAGACAAGCCGGTCCATGGGGTGGGGTTGCTGCATATCGTTTTTCACGTCCTCGGTGGCCTTGGCCTGGTCGGGCGTGTCCTCGTAAATGAAGCTCGATTCCAGCTCGGCCTGCATGAAGCCGTCGGGCGAGAAGGCGAAGCCCGGCGCGGTTTTGCGCTTGGCATACAGCCGGATAAGGTCGGCCGCAATGTCCTTCACCTTCTTCTTCACCGACTTCTTCTTGTTCTCCCACTCCGGCGAGCCCAGCTTGCTCATGGTCGGCGGCGAGCCCTCCTGGCCGCTGTATTTTGCAATCTTGTGCAGCGCGTGAATGCTCACCGTCAGCACGTCGTCGTCGCGATACACCAGCCGGATGGCCTCCTGAATCTGCCCATTAATGTCCACCTGCGTCAGCCCCGCAAAACGCGCGATGCCGTAGTCCTGGTGCGTCACGTAGTCGCCGGGCTGCAGCGTCTTCAACTCGCGCAAGGTCAGCGCCTTCTTCTTCGAAAACTTCTTGGTTTCCTGGGCCCGGTAGTAGCGCTCAAACAGCTGGTGGTCGGTGTACACGGCCAGCTCCAGCTGCTCGTCCACAAAGCCCTCACGCAGCGCCAGCAGCAGGTGCTGAAACTGCACGTTGTTGTCCAACTCGTCGAAAATCGTGCGCAGCCGGTCGGCTTGCCGCACGGTGTCGGCCGCAATTATCGAGGTAAAACCGCGCTGCTGGTTTTCGCGCAGGTTCTTGGCCATGCGCTCAAATTCCTTGTTGAAGCTCGGCTGCGGCTTGGCCGAAAACTGGAACGTCTCGGCATTCTTGAAGTGGAAGCGCTTACCAAACTCCACCACCGCAAACTCGTCGAGCAGCTTCTTGAAATTCTTGCCCGACTCAAACAAGTCGGCGGGCTTGCTCACTATCTGCATGCCGTGCGCTTCGCTCAGCATCTGCTCAAAGTTGGCCTCGGCTTTTTCGTACAGCTCGCTCACCACGTCCAGTGTCTGCCGCACGTCCTTCACCCAAATACAGGCCGTGCGCGGCAGAAAGTCAAAAAAAGCCTCCCGCGTTTCGTGCAACATCTTGGTCTGCACGTTCGGAATGATGCTGATGCTCGGCCGCGGCTCCACCGACAGCTGCGTTTCCGGATTGAACGTCCGAATGCTCTCGATTTCATCGCCGAACAGCTCAAGCCGAAACGGCAGCTCATTCGCGTAGCTAAACACGTCCACGATGCCGCCCCGCACCGCGTATTGCCCAGCTTCGTACACAAAATCCGTCTTCTCAAAGTCGTACTCGCCCAGGAGCTCGCCCAGGAAATTCACGTCCAGCTTGTCGCCCACCTTCGCATTGAACGTGTTTTTCACCAAGCTCTGCCGGTTGATTACCTTCTCCGTCAGCGCCTCCGGATACGTCACGATAAACACGCTATTGCCAGCGGCGGCCACACGCGTCGTGTTGACTCTGTTGAGGACTTCGGCGCGCATCAGCACGTTGGCATTTTCCGTCTCGTCGAACTGGTAGGCCCGCTTGTAGGAACTGGGAAACAGCAGCGCCTCGGGCCCCTCCGGCAGCAGGTGCTGCAAGTCGGACAGGAAATAAGCCGCCTCGTCTTTGTCATGCAGCACGAACACGTGCGGGTGCTGGCCGTGGGCCACGGCGGCGGCCACCACAGCATCCTGGCTGCCCACCAGGCCGCGCAGGTGCAGGCGCACGCCGCTGGGGTCGGGTTTGGCGGCGCCGCGCAGGCGTGCGGCCAGGGTTTGCAGCTCGGGCGAAAGGCGATAGAGGCGGAGAAAGTCGGCTACTTGCACAAAAAATCAGGCTAGGCGGGCAAATGAACTAGCCCGGCCAGAGTAATTCCTGGTCGGGCTGCGGGGGTAAATACACCGGAGTTGGGGCGAAGGTTTCCGGGGCTGCCCGTAGCTTCGCTGCCGGTTTTTAGTTGTCAGTTGTTCGTTGTCGGTTGTCAGACCAGCAAAGAGATGCAAAGCAACCGAACAACTGGCAACGAACAACTGACAACTAAAACATGCGCGGCTCTTCCCATTTGGCCATTGGCCTCATCACCGGCGTGGCCATTGCCGGGCTGGTGCCCGCCCTGCCCTTTTCATTGCCGGGCATTGCCCTGGCGGGCTTTTCCAGCCTCGCGCCCGACCTCGACCACCCCGACAGCCGCCTGAGCAAGCGCCTGGGCTTCACCCAGAACTACGTCCGCTGGGCTTTCGCGGCGGGCGCGTTGGCCATTGCGGCGTATTCCTACTTCCAGCTGGCGCCCGGCGCCGAGCAGCGGCTCTACTACACGGTCGCCCTGGCGTTTGGGCTCATTGGGGCGGGCATGCAGGGCGGCTCGGCTAGGCGGTTGGCGCTGTTATTCACGGGCCTGGGCACGGTAGTGGCGGGCCTCTACACCGAGCAGCTGTGGCTGAGCCTGCTGGGCACCTTCGTGGCGCTGGCGCCTTTCACCTCGCACCGCTCCTGGACGCACACCATCTGGGCCACGGCGCTCTGGACGTACATTGGGCATTTGGCCAACCAGCACCTCGGCTGGCAAGGCGTGGCCTTATACGCGGGCGGCGGCTACGCTTCTCACCTCGTGGCCGATACCTTGACCAAGGCCGGGGTTAGGTGGCTGCTGCCGGTCTGGGATTTCTCGTTCAAAATTCCGCTCATCAGCACCGGCTCAGCCAGCGGCAACGTGCTGGAAGTGGCCATTTGCGTCGGCTATGGTTTGTTGGTGCTGGGGCTGGTGGTGGGGCGAATGGGCTTCTAACACCAAGGCTCATTTCTACGCATATCAACGTGTTGAGGCACTTGTGAGCGTAGGCTTACTGTTGCATAAGTCAGTCCAGACCATTAGCTTCGCAGCTATTATGCCAACAAATTAGCGTTGCTATTGTATTGATTCGTGTTCGTATTCTGCGATTCTTATAAGCTCGCCCGTCTGGTATTCAATTAAGTCAACTACTGTATAATCAGCCCTTAGCCTGGGCTGCCTTCTATACGGAATATCGCATAAATAACTCTATATCTGTTGTCACAAGCTTGCAAAAGGTACAATTTTACCTTAGTTTCGTGACAGTTCTACCCAATTAGGCCTAATTTCCCACCTTACTAGACTTTTCTAACTTACTTAACCCCCACGATTACCATGAATCAGATGAACAGCCCCTTGATTCGGGTTGGTGTCTTCTATGACGGCAACTATTTTTTGAAAATTAGCGACTATTATTATTTTCAGCACGAGCGCAAAGCACGCATCAGCCTAGAGGGCCTGCACGAGTACATCCGCCACCAAGTAGCCGAAGAAGAAGACGTAGACGTTCGCCTGGCCCGCATCACCGATGCTCACTTTTTCCGGGGCCGTCTTTCCGCCACCGAAGCCCGCGACAAGGACCGTCTGTTTCATGACCGCCTGCTCGACGACATCCTGATGAACCTGGGGGTGCAAACCCACTACATGGCTCTGAAAACCCGCGACGGCCGCCTCCAGGAAAAAGGCATCGACGTGTGGCTGAGCTTGGAAGCTTTGGAACTGGCCCTGCACAAAACCTTGGACGTGGTGGTGCTCATCGCCGGCGACTCAGACTACGTGCCCCTCATCCGCAAGCTCAATACCGTGGGCACCCGCGTGATGCTGCTGAACTGGGATTTCAAATACGAAGATTTCAAAGGCGAAACCCGCGTCACCCGCGCTTCGCAGCAGTTGTTGGAGCAGGTTACCTACCCGGTGGCCATGCACGACGTCATCGACCGCGGCCTTGAGGAGCAAGACCAGGTGGTAGAAGCGCTGTTTGTGAATCAGGCCGAGCCGGCCGCGTTTGCTCCCAGCACGCCTTCGGCTCCTAAGCTGGCTCGCCCCACTGGCCCTACCGCTGCTGGCCCCGTGGGCACGCTCGGCATGAGCACCATCAAAAACCTGAAAAACGGGTTTGGCTTCGTGGTGATGCCCCCAAACAACTTGTTCTTCAGCTACGCTGACCTGACCGAGGGCGACTTCAACGACCTCCGCGAAGGCGACTGGGTAGAATTCACCGTGGGCCGCAACCACCGCGACGAGGACTGTGCCCGCAACGTGCGCAAAGTGGCCGCGCCGCAGTTGAGCGACGGCGAAGACGATTATGAGCCGGTTAGCGTCCACGCCGCGGCCGAGCTGTAAGAAGGTAAAAATTGAGAGGTAAAAGCAAAAGGCCCGTCTGGATTACCAGATGGGCCTTTTGCTTTTACCTGACTATTGCATCACCAGCTTGGCGAAGTCGCGCTTGTTGGCTGGGTAGCGGTTGAAGGTGCCCAAGCCGCGGGCTACTGCTGTGTCTTCTTTGCCGAATGCAACTCGGTAAATGACGCAGCTGCTCACCACCAGCGAGTTGCCGGCGTGGTCTACCACCCCGCGGGCCACCAATTCATCATTCAAGTGTACGGCATGCAGGTAGTTCATCTTGAACTCTACCGTTGACACAAACTCCAGCGTGGTAAAAGCGAGGGAGAGCGCCGCGGCTCCGAGTGCGGCGTCCATTAGGCCGGCCAGCACGCCGCCGTGGCAGGTGTTGGGGGAGGAAAGGTGCTCGTCGCGCACGGTCATGCGGTATTCGGCCTGGCCGGGCGCGGGCACGGTAAGGACCATGCCATTGGTGCGGCCGTAATGGTTCATGTGGTTGTAGGCGGCCACCATGGCCGCTAGTTCCGGGCGAGCGGTGGGAGGAGAGGTGTCAGACACGGATGCGGGGCGAGTGGGAATGAACGGTTAGAGCCTGCAAGTTTGAAGAAAAATTTACTTCATTTGCCTATGCCCGGGCGGGGTGCAGTTTTCCCACTTTTGTTGTCAAGCTATGTCTGCTTTGCCACTCACCTTCGCCGAGTTTTACCCCCGGTACTTGCGCGAGCATAGCAAGCGCGGTACCCGCGTGCTGCATTTTGTGGGCACTACGCTGTTTTTGGTCTGCCTGGTCATGCTGTTTGCAACGGGGCGCTGGGGATGGCTGCTCGCGGGCGTGGTGGCGGCATACGGGCTGGCCTGGGTGGGGCACTTCTTTGTGGAGCACAACCGGCCGGCCACGTTCCAGCACCCGTGGTTTTCCCTACTCGGCGACTTTAAACTGTACGCCGACCTGTGGCGTGGCCGCGAGAAGTTTCAAAGCGGCTTGCGCATCAGGAAATGCGGCAGCACCCCAAACAGGAGATGCGACGGCTCGACCACCGCATAGCCGTGCTTTTCATAAAATCCCACCGCCGTTTCGCGGGCGTGCAGGATGATTTCGGTGATGCCGGCTGCCCGGGCCTTTTCTTCGAGGTAGGCCACCACCTTGCCGCCCAAACCGGTGCCCGCTGCCTCGGGCGCCACGGCCATGAAACGGATTTGGCCCTGGGTGGCCGTGGTGCGCTGCAGCATGCCCACGGCAAGCGCAGAACCAGCAGCGGGGCCAGGCAGCAAGGCGTGGATGGTGGTGGGCTCATCGTCGGCGGGGCAACGCTCCGAGCCAAGTGGCTGCTGCCAGGGCTGGCGCAACACCTGGTAGCGCAGTGCAAAGTACGCTGCCCATTCCGGTGGGGAACTGGGCGCTTGAACGGGGCTGACGGCGGGCATAAGCAGATTATGAGTTCAACGACATAACTAGAGCAGGGGCGGGGCCGTTACCTTTACACCCCGGTCTCGGCCGGTATCTAACCCAAAACTACGCCCACCCCGCTATGGCATCCTTCGACATCGTGAGCAAAGTAGACCCGCAAACTTTGGAAAACGCGGTTAATACGGCCCAAAAAGAACTGCAAACCCGCTACGACCTGCGCGACACCAAAGGCGGCATCGAACTGAACAAAAAGGAAAATACCATCCTGCTGTCTTCCGAAAATTCCATGCGCGTCAAGGCCCTGGAAGACATTCTGCTGGGCCGCGTGGTGAAGCAGGGCATTGATGGCACCAGCCTCGACTTCACGGCCGACGAGCAGCCCAGCGGCCAACTGATTAAAAAAACCATTAAGGTGCGCGCCGGCGTGGACAAGGAGTTTGGCCGCAAAATCATCAAGGCCATCAAGGACGCCAAGGTGAAAGTGGAGGCCCAGATGCAGGACGACCAGGTGCGCGTGTCGGCCAAGAAAATCGACGATTTGCAGGCCGCCATTGCGGTGCTGCGCAAAGCCGACATTGGCCTGCCCCTGCAATTCGTGAACATGAAATCGTAGCCCATTTCCGTCATGCTGAGGAACGAAGCATCTTATCACGGCAGCGTTACTCGGAAATATTAACCCCTGCGGCGCGGGACGTGACAAGAGTCTTCGCTGCGCTCAGAATGACAGTCAACAGTGTACGATTTCTCTGCCTTTGCCCACCCGGCCACCTGGATTAGCTTGTTGACCCTCACGTTCATGGAAATCGTGTTGGGCATCGACAACATCATCTTTATTTCCATCATCGTCAACCGCCTGCCAAAGGATTCGCAGGCCCGCGGGCGCACCATTGGCCTGCTGCTGGCGCTGGTGTTTCGCATCGGCTTGCTGCTGAGCATCTCGTGGATTGTGAGCCTGCGGTCTGCTCTCTTCACCATCAACCTGCCGCCGCTGGTCAACAACTTCGGGGTGAGCGGCCGCGACCTGATTCTGCTGGCCGGCGGCTTGTTCCTGATGTATAAGAGCACCACCGAAATACACACCAAGCTGCAGGGCGAAGAAGACCACGAAAGCGCAGGTGGCAGCGGCACTACGATGACGAGCGTGATTCTGCAAATCATCGTCATCGACATTGTCTTCAGCTTCGACTCGATTTTGACCGCAGTGGGCCTCGTGGATAACGTGTTGGTGATGATTGCTGCCGTTATCATGGCCATGGGCGTCATGCTGGCCTTCAGCGGCGCGGTGGCCAACTTCGTGAACAACAACCCCACCATTAAAATGCTGGCCCTGTCGTTCCTCATCATGATTGGCTTCATGCTGGTGATGGAAGCGGCCCACAAGGAAATTGAGAAAGGCTACCTGTACTTCGCCATGGCCTTCTCCCTCACGGTGGAGCTGCTGAACCTGCGCCTGCGCAAAAAGAGCAAGCCGGTGCAATTGCGCGACTCGCAGTACGACTAAGGACTGCTCAGCCAAACAGACACAAAAGCCCGTTCTGGTAATCAGAACGGGCTTTTTGCGTTTACGTAGTCAGCGTAACGATGGCGGCTAACTGGTCGAGCACCCGGCGTTGGGCCAGTTCGTGGAGGCGCCGGTTTACTTCGCTGCGGTGTTGCCGGTAGAACCCGTACTCCGTCGCTGTGAACTGGCCGGTCATCAGCCCCACCAGCGTGTAGCGCAGCTTGGTGTTGCGGCCCAGCAATTCCGTGAGCAAGCGGGCTTGGTCGGTCGGGCTGGCTTTGGCCAGGGGAATGTGGTGGTCGGCCACAAAGTCGGCCACCGCGGCCAGCAGCAGGTCGTTTTGCAGCTTAAGCACCGGGCGCAACGTGAGGTGCAGGAAGTCGCCTACCGAAGCGGAGCCGCTGGATTCGTCTGCCGCTGCTTCAGTGGGAATGGCGGGCCGCAGGGCCAACAGGGCGTCATCGGGCCGAGAAAACGAGGGGGAAGTAGGATGCACGAATGCACAACAACGAACAGCCCATTTGGCTCCCGAACTTGTTACACCACGCCCAATTTCACCAGCGCATCCCACAGCACGACGCCGGCCGCCACGCCCACGTTGAGCGAGTGCTTGGTGCCAAACTGGGGAATTTCGACGGCTAAGTCACACTGGGCCAGCACGGCATCGTCCACCCCGAACACTTCGTTGCCAAGCACCAGTGCCAGGGGCCGCCCGGGCTCGGGGTGAAACGCGGGCAGGGGCACGCTGCCGGTGGTTTGCTCCACGGCCACAATCTGGTAATTGGCCTGCTTGAGCAGCGCCACCGCCGCCACGGTTTCGGCGGCGTATTCCCAAGCCATGGATTCCTCGCTGCCCAGGGCGGTTTTGGTGATTTCGCGGTGCGGCGGGCGCGGCGTGATGCCGCAGAGCCATATTTTCTCCAGGGCAAAAGCGTCGGCGGTGCGGAAGATGGCACCCACGTTGTGCATGCTGCGCACGTTGTCGAGCACCAAAACCACCGGGCTTTTGGGCGTACTTTTGAAGTCAGCCACCTCCATCCGGTTTAGCTCGGCCATTGTGAGTTTTCGCATGGTCAGTAGCGCGAACTTTGTAGTTCGCGTTTTCGGTTTTAACGTTATTGATTAGCCGTTTTGGGCCTCCTCAAGTACTCCGCGCCGGCGTGAGGTGGGATGCCTGACGCTGATTTTCTTTTCAAAAAGGCGAACTGCAAAGTTCGCGCTACTTCGCTACGTTCGTCTTGTCTGCACCCGCCGCCCCCAAGAAAGAATTCGTCATCAAGTCCGTCGGCCCCGACCACATCACCCCCGGTTCGCCCGTCGACACGCCGCTGATGAAGCAATACTACCTGCTCAAGCAGCAGCACCCGGGCGCGGTGCTGCTCTTCCGGGTAGGCGACTTCTACGAGACCTTTGGCGAGGACGCCGTTACGGCGGCCCGCATTCTCGACATCACGCTCACCAAGCGTGGCGGGGGCACGCCCAACGAAATTCCGCTGGCCGGCTTTCCGCACCACGCCCTCGACAACTACTTGCCCAAGCTGGTGCGCGCAGGCCAGCGCGTGGCCATTTGCGACCAGCTCGAAGACCCCAAAGTCGCCAAAGGACTCGTCAAGCGGGGCATCACCGAGCTGGTCACGCCCGGCGTCAGCATGCACGACAACGTGCTCGAGCGCCGCGCCAACAACTACCTCGCCGCCATTCACTTTGGCAAATCCGAAGCCGGCATTTCGTTTCTGGACATCAGCACCGGCGAATTTTTGGTGGCCCAAGGCACGCTGGACTACTTGGGCAAGCTGCTGCAAAACTTCAGTCCCGCCGAGATACTATTTTGCAAGCGGAGCCGCGCCGAGTTTGAGCAGCATTTTGGTCCCGATTATTGCACCTACGCGCTCGATGAATGGGTTTTCGGCAACGACTACGCCCACGATACCCTCACGCGCCATTTCAAAACTACTTCGCTGAAAGGCTTCGGGGTTGATACCCTGAAGGAAGGCATTGTAGCGGCGGGCTGCATCCTGCACTATTTGGCCGAAACCAAGCACGCCGAGCTGGGCCACGTGGCTGCCCTGGGCCGCCTAGAAGAGGACAAGTACGTGTGGCTCGACCGCTTCACCGTGCGCAACCTCGAACTGGTCCACGCCCAGCATCCCGGCGGCGTGTCCCTCATCGACGTGCTCGACCAAACGCTTACGCCGATGGGTGCCCGCCTGCTTCGCAAGTGGATTGTGTTGCCCCTGAAGGAAGTAAGCCAGATTCAGCGCCGCCTCGACACGGTGGCTGCCTTGGTAGCCGATGAAGAACTGCTGGCCGACCTCACCCAACACCTGCGCCAGATAAACGACCTAGAGCGCCTGATTTCCAAAGTGGCCGTGCGCCGCGTCAACCCGCGCGAGCTGCTGCAGCTGGCCCGCGCCCTCGAAGCCATTGCGCCCATGCGCGAGCGGCTGGCCTCATCCGGTGTCAAAGCTTTGGTGAAGCTGGCCGACCAACTCAAC
>NZ_DASVSI010000042.1:0-51034 GCF_036388155.1 Hymenobacter sp.
ATTGAGTTACTGCTCCACGCGAGATGCTGCGCTGCGCGCTGCATGACGGCCGTTCATAATTTCAACGTAAAGTAGCTCACCGAAAGATGGCCTTTTTAAAAGCTGATACCCCGCTCGACGTTCTCAAGCACCTGCTCCTCATTGGGGTGGTGGGGCTGTTGCTCGTGCTGGGCTTTTTCTACGTGTACCTGCCCATGAGCACCCACCACGGCGAAACCATTACGGTGCCCAAAGTGACGGGCATGAACGTGGCCGACCTGGAAAACTACCTCGAAGAGCGCAACCTGGCCTACTTCGTGGACGACTCGAGCTACAGTCCCAACATCCGTCCCCTCACGGTGCTGGTGCAAGACCCCGCGCCGGGCGAGAAGGTGAAGGAAGGCCGCAAAATCTACCTGCAGGTGAGCATGAAAAACCCGCCGGTGATTAAGATGCCCAAGCTCACGGGCGGCACGTCCAAAAACGCCATGCTCATCCTCAAGAGCTATGATTTGTCGGTGGGTCAGATTCAATTGGTGCCCGACCTGGCCCAAAACGAAGTGCTGAAGCAGCTGGTGAACGGCAAGGAAATCGTGCCCGGCGCCCCCATTGCCAAAGGCACCAAAGTGGACCTAGTGGTGGGCGACGGCGAAGGCAACCAAACCTTTGCCGTGCCCAACCTCGTGAACATGCCCGAAGACGAAGCCATTACGCTGCTGGTGGGCCAAGGCCTGCAAAAAGGCGAAGTGTTTGAGCTGCCCGCCGAGGACGGCCAGGTGCCCGGCACCGTGGTGCGCCAGCGCCCCGTGCCTGGCCCCGACGCCACCATTCGGATGGGCCAGCTGGTGGACATTTGGATAGCCAAATAGGCCGCTTCAACGTAAAGGCATGGGATAGCCCGTCATGCTCATCTGGCGTCCGCGCAGAAGTAAGGGTATTTTCCGGTCCGACCGGTTAGTGGGCAGGCCACATCAGGGCAACGACGACCGGTCGGACCGCCTAGGGCGGTCGGACCGGCGGCTCGGCCCACTGTTACGTCGGCCCACTGTTACGCTTATTTCTGCACGACTACTTATCATCGGCGAAGCCTCTTGCATCCGTACTGTACCGGTGCACTTTTTCCGTACCTGCCCTCGTTAGATTTCCATAGCCCCTTTCTATGACCAAATTCTTCCGCACTTCGCATCGTTGGCTGCTGCCGGCGCTGCTGGTACTGGCCGGCTCGGCTTCGGCCCAGGTGGTGGCGCCGGCCCTGCCGCTGCCCGCCGACCCCGCGCGGGCGGCTTTGGCCCCGGCGGCCTTGCCCAAAGGCCAGATTCTGCGCCGCACCACGGCCCTCACGCTGCCTTTTTTTGACGATTTCACCTCGCCGTTGGAGGGTGCGCCCAAGGCCACCAACTGGGTGACCAAAGGCGGCGCGCTGGTCAGCAACCGCCTGGCGGTGTACCCGCTCACGCGCGGCGCGGCCACCCTCGACGGCCTGAAAGCCAACGGCCAGAGCTACAGCAACATTGTCACTAATGCCTACGGCAACATTGATACCCTGACTTCGCAGCCCATCAACCTGGGCGGCCTCACGACCAACGACCAGGTGTACCTCAGCTTTGCCTGGCAGGCGGGCAGCCTGGTTGGGGTGCCGAACGGCAACAGCGGCAGCACCCCGGTGCGGCTGGAGCTGTACGCCCGCAACAACCAGGGCGTGTGGGAGCGGGTGTGGTTTTACGTAAGCCAGCGGGTGCGCACGCCGTTCCGGCAGCAAGTGGTGTCGCTCAACGACGCCAAGTACCTGCACGCCGACTTCCAGTTTCGGTTTGTGGCCAGCGGCAACACGTCCGACAACAGCGACAACTTCAGCGTGGACTACGTGGTGCTCGACCGCGGCCGCAGCCGCGGGCTGACCGATACCACCTTCACCGACGTGGCCACCGGGGCGGGCTTGCAGGGCGAGATACCCTCGGGCGGCCTGCGCAGCCCGTTGGCCAAGTACGCGGCCATGCCGGTGTGGCAGTTCAACGCCGCCAGCCCGCCCAGCAGCGAGCTAAACCCCAACCTGGGCGTGAACCTCACCAACCTCAGCGGCACCATTCCGCTGCTGGTTGACGTGCAGTACTCGGTGCGCGAGGCGCCGCTGGGGCCCGTGGTGGGCTCCTGGGTGCAAACCAACCAGGCCATTCGCAGCAACCCGCGCCAGACGCCCGTTACCACTTCGGCGGCTACCCAGGCCCTGCCCACTACCGGCTCGCCCAAGGTGCTGCGCTACACCATGGCCCTGAATTCGCAAGAAACTACCCCGCGGACGCTGGCCAACGACACCATTTTTCGGGACGCGGAACTGAACAATTACTACGCCTACGACGACGGCACGGCCGAAAACATCACCAACCTGGTGGCTTACAGTACGGGCCAGCCCGCCGCCTTCGCCTACCGCTTCGACCTCAACCAACCCGACTACGTGCGCTCGCTGCGCCTGTACCCGGTGTTTACGGCGTCGGACCGCGCCAACCGGCCCGTTACCATCAGCGTGTGGGCCGACAATGGCGGCAAGCCCGGCGACGTGGCCGTGGCGACCAAGTCGGCCGTCATTCCCAACCCCTTGCCGGCCGGCTGGCAGTACTACGAAATCACCTTCGACCAGCCCGTGCGGGTGTCGGGCACCTTTTACGTGGGCTACTCCCAGCCCTCGGCCTCGCCGGGCCGCGACCTGCACTACGGCCTCGACCTGAACAGCACCTTCCCCGTGGGCTACTTCTGGAACCGCAACAACATCGGCACCTGGGCCACCGCCGAGTTTGCCCTGCAAGGCGGCGTGCGGCGCGGCGCGCTGATGATGCGCCCCGTGATGACCAACACCGTGGCCACGGCCACGGTACCGGCCAGTGAGGCCGCCGCCTTCAGCATTTACCCCAACCCGGCGCGCGGCACGGTGCGGATAGACGGGCCCCGCTTCGCCCAAGCCTCGGTGCTCGACGCCGTGGGACGGCTGGTGTGGGAGCAGCCCCACGCCCAGGCCGGCCAAGCCGTGCTGAGCCTGCCGGCCCTGGTGCCGGGCGTGTACACCGTGCGGCTGGTGCTGGCCGACGGCCGCACCGTAGGCCGCCGCCTGATGATAGAGTAAGCACCCTCGTTCCACAAAAAAAGGCCCGTCGGTACCGACGGGCCTTTTTTGTTGCCGCTGGGGCAGGTTGGTTTACTTAGCGGGCATCAGCACGGTGTCAATCACGTGGGTCACGCCGTTGCTGGAAATGACGTTGGGGATGGTCACGGTGGCCGTGCCGCCCTTGGCGTCTTTCAGCATCACGCTGCTGCCGCTTTTCATCACCGTAAGCTGCTCGCCTTCCACGGTGGTGAGCACCTGGCCATTGGTGAGCTGGTCGGCGGTGAGGCGGCCGGGCACGACGTGGTAGGTCAGCACTTTGGTGAGCGTGGGCTTCATTTCGGGGGTCACCAGCGAGTTTACGGTGCCGGCGGGCAGCTTGTCAAACGCCGAGTTGGAGGGGGCAAACACGGTGAAAGGCCCGGCGCTCTTGAGGGTTTCCACGAGGCTGGCGGCTTTCACGGCGGCCACTAGGGTGGTGTGGTCGGAACTGCCCACGGCGTTGTCCACGATGTCCTTGTCGGGGGTCATCATGGCGCCGCCCACCATCACGCCCCCGGTGGTGGTCGAAGTGGAAGTGGTGGCCGAGGTGGTGGTCATGCTGCCGCTGGTGCTACTGCCCATGGCGCCATCCTGGCGGGGCTTGGTTTTGGCTTTCATCTTGTCGCCGGCGTCAGACTTGCCTTTGACTTTCATTTTGCCGTCGTCCGCCATCTTGGTTTTGGTGGTCGTGCCGTCGGCTTTGGTTTTAGTTTTTTCGTCGTCGCTCTTGGTTTTCATGCCGTCCTGCGCGAAAGCGGGCGAGGCCAGCGCTACGGTCAGGGCAAGGGCGGCGAAGAGTGGTTTCGTGTTCATAAAAAAGGGAAATAGGGTTGAAGAACAACTTGCTAAAGGGCTATACGGCCGAACCAATGCAATGGGTTCGAAACAGCCCCCCCAGCCCTGGCTCTGCCAAAGTGGTTCGCCCGGGGAACTGCTTGCCGGGTTGCTCATTGGCCTTGAATCCCAGCAATTTTTATTCTAATAAAAAATTGATTATTAAATTATTACTAGCCTAACCACCGCCTCCTGCCCTGCCGCGCGCCAACCCCGCGCGTCGCGCCCCGTTTGTGGGGCTGCGCCGCGTTGCGGCCCCACTACTCCCCACTCCGCCCCGCCCATGCGCCGCCAGCCCTACACGCTGCACTTCGACCCCAAACTCAGCCTGAACGCCGAGAAGAAACACGTGCGCGACGGCCTGTCGTCGACGCTGCTCACCGGCGACAACCTGTGGGTGTGCTGCGACGAGCGCACCTCCATCGAACGCCTGCGCCGCACCGGCCCCCACGACTTTGGCGAGCACTGCTCCTACCAGCTGGCCGATTTTCTGGACTTGCCCGGCGACGAAGCCATCGAAATCGACATCGAAGGCTTGGCCGACGCCGGCCACTACCTCTGGCTGGTGGGCTCGCACAGCCTCAAGCGCAAGCAGCCCGACGAGCACCGACGCGACACCGCCAAGGAAATTGCCAAGCTGGCCAAGGTGAAGGCCGACAGCAACCGCTACCTGCTGGCCCGCATTCCGCTGCTGCGCAACCCCGACACCGGCAACTTCGAGCTGCACAAAGAAGCCCCCCACCCCACCGACCCCGCCCAGACCCTGAGCGCCGCGCAGCTCCACGGCAACGGCGAGACCAACGAGCTGCTGGAAGCCCTCGCCCACGACCCGCACCTGAAACCCTTCCTCGGCATCCCCGGCAAGGACAACGGCTTCGACATTGAGGGACTGGCCGTGACCACGGCCGGGCACGTGTTTGTGGGCCTGCGCGGGCCGGTGCTGCGCGGCTGGGCGCTGGTGCTGGAGCTGCTGCCCCGCTACGACAAGCACGGCCGCATGCGCCTGGGCGAAGTGCCCGGCGCCACCGAGAAACTCTACAAAAAGCACTTTCTGGACCTGGGCGGCATGGGCCTGCGCGAGCTGCGCCTGCACGGCCCCGACCTGCTGCTATTGGCCGGCCCCACCATGGACCTCGACGGCACCATTGCGGTGTACTGCTGGACGCGCGCCACCGACCAGGCCACCGACAGCCTGGTGGGCTCGAAAGACCTACGCCGCTTGTTCGACGTGCCGCACGGCCACGGCCCCACCGCGGGCAAGGACCGCGCCGAGGGCATGGCGCTGCTCGACGACGCGCACGTGCTCATCGCCTTCGACAGCCCCACGAGCGCCCGCAAAACCGGCCCGCAGCAGGTGGTGGCCGACCGTTACCGCTTGCCCTAAGCCGGTTGGGCGGTCGGTGAAGCCAACCTCGTCAATAAAACTAATTTGGTAATTAGTAAGAATATTCCCAGCAAATTCTTAATTTGGCGTATATATCCACAATCCTCGTAAGTGCTGAGGTTCAGCACGTGAGTGGGTTGGTATCGTCAAATGGCCATATTCTCTACCCGAATTGGTGCCCTTTGCAGGATGGGCGGCTTGTTACTGGCCGCCTTGCTGCACCGTGTTCCCCAGATTCAAGCCCAAAGCAAGCCCGCCGCCACCTGGTGCGGCACGGCCCCCACCACCCCCGCCGACCGAGCCCGCGTGCTGCGCGACGTGGTGCCGGTGGAGCAGCGCCTCGCCGCCCGCAAGACGCTGGGCGGCCCGATGGTGTACGTGCCCCTGAGCCTGCACGTGGTGCGCCTGAACGACGGCAGCGGCGGCACCAACGAAGAAGAAATTTTCCGGGCCATAGCGGGCACCAACGAGCTGCTGGCCAGCGCCAACATGCAATTCTACGTGTGCGGCCCGGTGCAGCACCTCGACAATTCGGCCTGGTACGACCTGGCTTCGGGCCCGACCGAAAACGCCATGTGCGGCCCCAACGACAACCCCAACGCCATCAACGTCTACTACACGCATTCGGTGAGCACCGGGGGCAACGTGGTGTGCGGCTACTCCTACATCTCGGGCAGCCGGGCCCTGCTCTCGTGCAGCGACACCCGCACGCTGGCCCACGAACTTGGCCACGTGTTTGGCCTGGCCCACCCCCAGCAAGACGGCAACAACCCCGTGGTGAGCGAGCGCGAACTGGTGCGCCGCACCAACTGCACGGCCAAGGGCGACCAGCTGTGCGACACCCCCGCCGACCCGTTTGAGCGCCCCGGCGCCACCCAAAGCAACTGTGCGTACACCGGCACCATCACCGACGCCAACGGCGACTTGTTCACGCCGCTCATGGCGAACACCATGAGCTACTGGCAGTGCGGAGGCAACGCCTTCACGCCGGGCCAGTTTGCCCGCATGGAAGCCACCCGCCTCACGGCGCACGCCGCCCGCACCTGCGCCGTGGCCGCCGCGCCCGCGCCATCTCAGCTCACGGCCGCGGTGGTGCCCTACGGCGGCGGCATTGCCCTGGGCTGGACCGACAACGCCACCACCGAGCTGGGCTATTTTGTGGAGCGGGCCGTGGGCGGCGGGACCAGTTTTGTGACCGTGGGCTACGCGCCCGCCAACGCGACGGCCTACACCGACGCCTCGCCTCCGGCCGGTGCGCTGGCGCGCTACCGCGTGAAGCCCATCAACGCACAGGCGGGGTTCAGCAACGAGGCCAGTCGGGTGGCCGAAATCACGTATTGCGCGGCGGCCTTCACCGGCAGCAACTGCGGGCCAACGGGCCTGCCCATCTACCTCGACGACGTGCAGGTGCTGCAGGGCACCACCCCGGTGCTCAGCAACGTGGGCTCGGGCTGTGGCACGTATTCTTCTTTCATCGGCAACGGCGGAACGGTGCGCCCGGCCGGCACCTACACGCTGCGCACCCGCGTTCCCACCCTTCCGGACGGTTCTTTTTACACCCAGGTCATCTACGCCTGGGCCGATTTTAACCACAACGGCAGCTTTGCCGACCCCGGCGAGCAGCTGTGCCAAATCCGGCCGACTTACAACGTGCTGACGACCACCTTCACGGTGCCCGCCACGGCCAAAAACGGCTGGACGCGCCTGCGGGTGCGCACCCAGAGCGACTTTTACGCGACCCTGCCCGATGCCTGCGCCACCGGGGTGTACGGCGAAACCGAGGACTACACGCTGGTTGTGACGGGTGAAGTAACCGCCGCGGCGGCCTCCTCCGGCCCAACGGGCTCGCATTTCACGCTGTTCCCCAACCCATCTTCCGCGCAAACCCCGGCCGAGATAGTGCTCACCGGCGACGATGCCCCGGCGGGAGCGAAATGCTACGTCAGCAACATGCTGGGCCAGCAGGTGGCCCCTACCCTCCTGCTGCGCCCCGAAGTGCGCACCGAGCTGCCCACCCGCGGCCTGGCGGCGGGCGTGTACGTGGTGCGCGTGCAAAGCGCGGCCGGCGAAAGCCAGCAGCGGCTGGTGCTATACTAGGGGCTTTTGGCGGAGGGAGCCGCGCCGGTCTTCTTTCAATGAGGGTGCTGACGCTGTTGCCCTTATTCCACCGGGTCTCCGTCGGTGTCGATGATGAAGCTGCGGCCTTTTTGCGTCACCCGGGCTTGGCCTTTTTCGAAGTCTGACGCGGTTTCGTAGCGCCCGAATGGCTCTGTGCCCTTGCTGGGGTCGGCCAGGTAATCTTTGGTGATGAAGGTGTAGCCGTCGGCCAGGCGCACCCGGGCCAGCCCTTCGCGGAAAGGGTACGCCTCCTGAAACAGCACCGGCGCCTTGGCGGGGTCCGGCGGCTCGGGCCCGCTGATGTAGTACCAGCCCCGGTGGTCGAGCACGGCGGCGTAGCCTTCGGAAAAATCCAGCGCGTTGAAGTAGTAGTCAGCAAATTCCTGGCCCTGCTCGTCCAGAAAGGTGTAGGCGTCGCCCACCCGGACCCGGGCGTAGCCCCCCGCGTAGGGGTTCAGCGCGTCGTAGGCTGGCGGCACCACTTCCTGGCCGGCTTCGTCGACTAGCCCGTAAACGCCGTTGTCTTCCACCACGGCCCGCTCCTGCTTGTATTCGCTTACCGAAGAGTATTTGGGCGCCACCACCGGCTTCCCGCTGCCATCGGCCAACCCCCACTTGCCGTTTTCCTGGTACGGCTTGGGCGGGCCCGTGGTCAGGTGACTCAGGCCCCACCCGACCGCGCCAATCAGGCCCGCTACGCCCACCGCCGCCGCCACCCGCGGCAGGCGCCGGCGCCATATCCGCAGCTGCCGGTGGTTGGTCTCGCTTCTGGGGATGCTGGGTGCGGAGCGCACGGCGGCAGGGCTTGCGGGGGCACTGGCTGGCGCCGGGCCCGCCGGCAAAGGTTCCGCCGCTCGGGCGTTGAGCTGCTCGATGAGCTGGCCCAACTGGTTGATTTTGCCGTCCAGGTCGCGGTTGCGGGCCTCGGCCTCGGCGCGGGAGGTTTGAATGGCGGCTTCCAGGGCCGCTTTTTCCTGGGTTTCGGCGGCCAGCCGCTCGCGCAAGGCCTGGGCCTCCGTGGTGACGGGCGGGGCTTGCGCAAGCTGGGCCCGCAGCTCGGCCATGCTGCGCTCGCGCTCGGCCTCGCGCTCTTCCATGGCCTGCAGCTTGGCGTCGACTTGCGCCTGGGCTTGGCGCTGCAGTTGCTCCAGGCGCTGCTTTTCCGCGTTGCTGGCTTGCACTTGCTGGGGCGAGGCGCCGCCGTACGGCGTGTCCTCCGGAATGTCTTCGGCGTTGAGCCACCGCCACAGCTTGCCCCAGGGGCTCGGGGCCGGGGCGGCTTCCGCCAGCTCGGTGCCCGAACTCGTGGCTGCCGCAACCGAGGCCAGCGGCGGGGCCGGAACCTCGGTCAATTCCTGCGCCCATTGGGTCAGCTCTTCGTCGGTAAGGTCAATTTCGGGGCGGGCCAGCTGCTTGAGGCGGCGCGGCAGTTGAGCGGCATCGGCCAGTGGCTGAAAATGCCCGCCGGGCTGCTGGGTCAGCTGCTCCTCTACTTCTGGGCCGAACGAAACCGGGCCGCCGAAAACAACCAGGCCGGAGATAAACTGCAGATTGGCCTGCTCGGGACTGAGCTGGGGTTCGAGCCAGCCGGTGAGCACCTGTTTTTGCAGCCGAAACTGCTCAAAGGGGTTGTCGGCGTTTAGCGCGGTGCCGGCCAGGGGCTGCTCGTTCAATTTCCACGCGCCGTAGGTCAGGGCCGGGATGCTGAGCCGCCCCCCGCCGGGCACCAGCACCAGCAGCGTGATGCTGAGCGGGCGGATGACCACGGCGTCGAGCGCTTCGCCGCCTTCTTCCACCGCGAAGTTGCCCAGCAACAGCGTGGCCGGGCCGCCGGTTTCGGCTTCTAAGGCCGCCCATACCTGCTCGTAGAGGCGCTGGCGTTGGGAATCGGGAAAGGGGGAAAACAGGGATTGGTATACCATGGGGGCAACGAAGCGACGGCTAATGGGGGCTTGATACGCGGACCACACAACAGCGTTGGTCCGAACTTTGCCAGGAGGCTACCGTACAGCTTGCAAATTTCACTTTTTCCTGCCCAATATGAAAGCCATACCCGTACTTCTTGCCGTCGGTATATTGGCTTTGTCTAACCATTGTGTGTACGCCCAAGGCCGTGGCGACGATAAGGATAAGGGTAAAGACAAAAAAGAATACAAATACGGCAAAGACAAAAAATATAAAGAATACAAGGGCAGGAAGAAGGACGACAAGGAGCGCTACAAAGACGACGACCGGTACAAAGACCGGGACGGCCGCTACGACAACGGCAACGGCCGCACTACCCGCACGGGCGGCGTGTTGGGCGGCATCCTGGGGCGCGTGGTGCTGCCTCCGGCCGGCACCGCGGGCCCGCGCCGCCTAGAAGGCGTGCCGCGCGGCCACTACCCGCCGCCCGGGGAGTGCCGCATCTCTGGTACCCCAACCGCCCCCCCGGACAGCAACCGCCGCCCCGCTCCTGCAGCAGCCTCGCGGGCGTGCGCCTGGAGCCAGGCGCCTTTGTCCTGCACGGCGACCGCGCCTACGACTCCGAGTACGACTGGCGCGAAGAAGAGCGCCGCCGGCCCGGCTCGGTTGGGCGCGACATCCTCGACATCTTATTTCCGCGGCGCTAGGGCCTAATGGGTTCGGCAAATGGCTCGGGCCGGGTTATCGACAGCAACTAAGCTCGTTTCCAACGCATTTCGCTCACCACCCACATCAACAACGCCCGCCAGCTCTCCGTGAGCTGGCGGGCGTTGTTGATGTGGGAAGCAGAAGCTCGGGCTAATCGTCCCATTTCTTGCCTTTTTTCCCCTTCTCCTTCCATTTTTTGTCTCGCCCGCGGCCGTGTTCCTCCTGGCGCTTGCCTTCCTCGCGAAGCCATTCTTCTTCCTTCTTGCGCTGTTCCCGCATCTGCTCGGCTACTTTCTTGTCGTACTCCTTGTCGCCTTCGTACCGGTCCTCGTCGCGCTCGTCGTCGCCCCGGCGGCCACCCAGCAGTTCTTCCAGCACGCTGCGTACCTGCGCCGAGTTTGACCTGGCTGCCGCGCGCTGTTGCGGGGCCGGCGCCCCCAGCGCCAACCCGCCGGCCACGGAAGCAACGGGCACCACCCGGCCCCGCAGGTCGCAGCCCTGGCCCTCGCGCAGTTCCGTGCGGCTGCCGTCCGCCGCCACCAAAAAGCCGTCCTTGGTGACCACCACGCCGGTTGGCAGGCGCGCGTCGCGCGTCATGGGCCGCAGTTGGCCGTTGCGCAGCACGTGCATTTGCCCGTTCACGCGGTGAAAGCCGTCGTTGTTGCGGGCCTGGGCGACCGCGGGCGCTTGGAGCGTGAAAAGCACCGCCAACGTGGCGGCTAACCGGAGATATAAAGAATGCATGCGGGAAAAGCAGATGATTTTAAGACTGCAAAGCAAATACGAAGCCAGCCACCGAACTCGGCAGTGTTCGGGAAAACTTACGAGAAGCACAACGTTGGCTGGCAGTTAAGCCGTTGTTCGCGACGCTTTAGGTACGTCAACCGTCCACTACTTAATAGCATAAGGTCCGTTTTCTGGCTGGAAACGGACCTTATGGATTTGTTTAAAAGAAGGCTGCCTACTTGATGCCCATCTTCCGGGCCCGGAGCAGGCCTTCGATATAGTAATAGTCGGCGTACACCAGCGGCACGTCCATTTCGCTTTTGGCGGGCTTGTGGCCGGTGCTGTGCATGAGCACGAAATCGTTGTTGGTGCCGGGCTTGGCCAAATAATTCGGGCTCGACAAGCTCTCCAATATCTGCAGCGCGGCTTGTTTGTACTCCGCGCCTTGCTTGCCGGCGTACTGGCTCAGTTCGAGCAGACCGGAGGCGGCAATGGCGGCCGCTGAGGCGTCGCGCGGCTCGTTGGCGGGGCCGGGCGTGGGCACGTTGAAATCCCAGTAGGGCACTTTATCGGCCGGCAGCGCGGGATGATGCAGGAAGAAGTCGGCAATGCGTTGGGCCTGGGCCAGGAAGCGGCGGTCTTTGGTGGCGCGGTACGTGGCGGTGTAGCCGTACAGCCCCCACGCCTGCCCCCGGGCCCAGGCCGACTCGTTGGCGAAGCCCTGGGCGGTTTCGCGCGCGAGCACGCGGCCGGTCAGCGTGTCGTAGTTCACCACGTGGTACGAGCTGTTGTCGGGCCGGAAGTGGTTTTTCATGGTGGTGAGGGCGTGCGTCACGGCGGCTTTGTAGTAGCTGGAGTCGCCGCTGGCTTTGGTGGCCCAGAAGAGCAGCTCCAGGTTCATCATGTTGTCGACGATGACCGGGTACTGCCACTGCTTCGTGTCCCAGGACTTGATGGCGCCCACCCGGGGGTTGAAGCGCGTCATCAGCGACTTGGCGCCGGCGAGCAGCACGGCGCGGTAGGCGGGGTCGTTGGTGAGGCGCAGGCCGTTGCCGTAGGAGCAGTAGAGCATGAAGCCCAGGTCGTGCGTGCCCCGGTTGAACTGTTCTTTTTCGAGACCGGCCGTCCAGCGGCGGGCTTCGGCTTCCCATTTTTTGTCCTTGGTGTACTCGTATAAATACCACAGGCTGCCGGGGAAAAAGCCGCTGGTCCAGTCGCTCGACGCCACGGCGCTGAAGCTGCCGTCGGCGTTGCTCGAGCGCGGGTACTTCGCGGGGTCCGGGTGGTTTTGGAGGCTGCGGGTGAAATGCGCTTTGACCGTTTCGAGGCTTTTGGTGGTGTTCAGGACCGGCGCCGCGGCCAGCAGGCCGAGGCTGGCGACCAGCGCCGTCAGTATGGTTTTCAAGGGCATGGAAGGTGGCGAGTAAGATGAAGCGGCCTAAAGTAAAGCAAACGCGGCGGCTCCGTACCGCTTTGGCCCGGCTGGTCGGGGGCCCGTAAGTTGGCAGCTGCACCGTTGGCTAAGTTCTTCGTAGTTTGGAACCATGAAACCCACGCTTCTCCTGGCAGCCTTCCTGCTGCTACTTTCCAGCTGTGCTCCCACCACCGAACTGCCCCCAGCTGCGGAAAGCGGGGTACGCTACCCGGCTTATTTTTACGTGACCTCCCCGGCCGCGCTGCTCTATGAGCGCACCACGTCCTCGGTAGGAAAACCAGGCCTCGGCATCGGCGAAAAAGTGGAAGTCATCGGGCACAAAAGCCGGTGGTACCAGATTAAGCACCAAGGCCGTACTTACTTCGTGCTGGACAGTTTCCTCAAGCCCGTAGCCGCGGCGCCCGGCTCCTGAGGCGCTCGTCCGCCGTCGCCGTCGTTTCTGAAGGCACCTTCCTCCGCGTCATCGTCCGAATCCAGGTCAATTAGCAGCAGGCCAGGGTCGATTCCGGCGCGGCACGGTTGCCACGGTGGTGTGCCGGGCCGGAGTGGCTGCCCTTGTGCACGAATTCGGTGCACGGATTCGGCGGCCCTACCCTTCATCGGCCAGCACTGAAAACGCGGTCTAGAAATGCGGCCGTGTACTTGAGCGTGGGCTCGAACCAGGGATTGAACAAGGGAAAAGGGTGCGGCGCGCTTTCAAAAGTGTGGGCTTCGTGGTAAATGCGAAAGGCGTCGAGCTGGCGGGTCATGGCGTCGCGCCCGGCGTGCATGCGGTCCACCGAGCTGTTGAGAAACAGGATGGGCGGGGTGTGGGCCGTGACGTGGTTGAGCGCCCCGGCCTGGTGCCACAGTTCGGGCTTCTGGGTTTTGGGCGCGCCAAACCAGTGCGTGGCGGCCGAAATCCCCTTGCTGTCGTCGCCCTCGCCCGACTCGGGGTGGATGAAGGCCAGGGTGCCGTCTACGTCCACGATGGCCTGCACGCTGCTGGAATGGCCAGTGGAGCAGGCGCTGCCCTCAAACTGCGGGTCGCCGTTGGTGGTGCCGAGCAGGGCCGCCAGCTGCCCGCCGGCCGAAAACCCCCACACGGCGATGCGGGCGGTGTCGATGCCGTACGTCGCGGCGTTGGCCCGCAGCCACCGGATGGCGGCCTTCAGGTCGGTGACGGCCGCGGGGTACAGGGCTTCGGTGGAGAGGCGGTATTCGGCCGTTGCGGTCACGTAGCCTTTGGCGGCGAGCTGCTGGGCCATGGGCACGTGTTGCGACCGGTCGCCGGAGCGCCACCCGCCCCCGTGCACGAGGAGCACGGCGGGGTAGCCTTTCCGGCGCTTGGCCTTGGGGTAAAACACGTCCAGCTTCAACTCGCGCGGGCCGAGCGCGCAGTAGGTTTGGTTGGGACGCGACTGAATGGAGGCCGGAACAGCCGGCCGGGCAATGCTGATGGCGGGGTTGTTTTTTCGGGCTTTGGCAAAGGCGCTGGCCACCGTAAAAGAAGTGTCGCGCGGGGCCCCGACTTGCTGGGCCGCCACCGGCGCCGCCAGGGCCACGCCGGCCACGACGCCCGTTAGGCACTTCCCCCAAGTGGTCAATAGTGAAATCATGGGATTGAGCTAGGCTTGCGTCTTGCCGCTGGAGCCGCTAGTGCAGTGGTTCAACCGAAAGGCTGCAAAGCGAACGACGAGACGCAAGTAGGCACCTCTCCCTCGTTTTACCAAGGCCTGCAATCAGCTCCAACGGCTTTTTAGTGCATGTGCAACTGATGCAGCTGTTTAAAAGGATGTCGTTTGCCGGTCGGACGCCCTAGGCGTCCGACCGGTTGCCGCAAGCACGATACTGCGACGGCCGTGGACCGACAACCGGTCGGACGCCTAGGGCGTCGGACCGGGCGGAGCCGGCTCTCTGGACGGCTTCAGTGGCTCAAGGCAGCATCGACGCGCCGGCATACCAAAGTCGAATTAGCGGCGTGGAGTGGGCAGCTCAGGGCCTTGGCTGGGGAGCTGCGGTTGGCGGTTGGCCTTGGCCTTCGCGGGTCAGCTGCGCCAGCACCCGCAGGCCCGCCCGGGCGCGGGTTTTCAACGTGGGCAACGGGATGCCCAGCTGCTTGGCCGCTTCGGCCTGCGTGCAGCCGCCAAAGTACAGCAGCTCAATTACCTGCCGCTGCCGGGGCTGCAGCATGCGCGTGAGCTCGCGCAGGCCAATGTGCTCGGGGTTGAACGTGACCGACGCAGGCGCCTGACTGACGCCGGGCGAATCGAGCGGCTTGTTGTGGCGATGAAACCGATGCCGCGGGCTGCGCAGCACGTCGATGGCGCGGTTGCAGCACACGCGCACCATCCACGTGAAAAGCCCGCCCCGGGTGGCGTCGTAGCTGCCGATGCTCATCCACACCCGCAGCAGGCCTTCCTGCAGCACGTCTTCGGCCAGCTCCCGGTCCCGCACCAGCCGCAGGATGACCGTCAGCAAGTTGTGGCCGTACCGCTCGCTGAGCAGCTGCAGGGCGCGCTCGTCGCGGGCCAGCAGGCGGTGCACCAATAGTTCTTCCTCGGTGGCCGGCGGCACTGCCGGGGTCGGCTGCGTAGAAGAAGCGGCGGGGCCGGCGGCTCGGGTGGGCATGGAAGGAGGGCAGGAAAAGGCAACGCCCTGCATACGTAAGCTCAGCTAAACAGATGAAGCCATGGCCGAACTTTGCGCCTTGGCTGGGCGCTTGTGCAAGCGGTTTAGCCCGGCCCGACACGGTCCCGCATGGCCTGGAAAGGCCCCTGGTTTCGGCCGGAGTGCGGGCAAACGGCGGCCATCGAGCTGAACCTTGCGTAAGAGTAAGGTCCAGCTCGCTTCTTGATACCCTCATTAATTGCTTTGTTTGGTCCCTTCAGTCCCATGAATACGCCCGCTTCCTTGCTCCCTCCCGACGAAGCCGAACGCCTCCAGACGTTGCGACACTACGACGTGCTGGGCGCCCCGCTCGACGACGTGTTTCACGAATTAGTAAAGCTGGCGGCCCAGCTCTTCAACCAGCCCCTGGCTTTTATGGCCATCGTCGACGAACACGAGGTATGCTTCCCCGCCCTGCACGGAGCCGCCCACCTGCCGCCCGTGCCCCGGGCCCACGCGCTGTGCTCGACGGCCATTCTCTTCCCCCACGCCGTGGCCTATGAAAACCTGGCCGCGGCGGCCCAAGACGGCGTCGACGCCCCGGCCATTCGGGCGGCCCTGGCCGACGGCGCGGCCTTTTACGCCGCCGCCCCGCTGCGCATGCCCGACCGCAACTGCATTGGCGTGCTGTGCCTGATGGGGCCGACGTCCCGGCCCTTCTCCCCCGCCGAAGAAGGCGCCCTCGAAGCCATTGCCCAGGTGGCCAGCCTCGGGCTGGCCGTCCGCCACCTGTGCCGGGCCACCCCCGAGCTGGGCCCCGACCTGTGGGCCAGCGTGGCGGGCCGGCTGAGCCGCGACCTGCACGAGTTGCAGCGGCGGGTGCGTGAGCTGCTCAAGCTTTTCGGCCAGGCGGTGCCCGTGCCCTTTGCGGTGCTGCGGCCGGTGCAGCGGCGCCTCCAGGCCCTGAGCATCGTGCTGGCGCAGTAGCCGGCAGTCTTTCCGGGCTGCTTTCTTCCGCTTTTTTCTGCTTTTTTAGCGGCATGACGTTTAGCTTTCACAACAACCAGCCCGAGCAGTTTCTGGGCATCGTGCGCGAGGTGGCCCAGTGGCTGGTGGACCGCGGCGAACCCCTGTGGAACCCCGACACCCTCACGGCCGACAACCTGTTCGACGAGCACACCCGCGACCACGCCTACGTGCTCTACGTGCAGCCCGAGGGGCCCGAAGCAGCCACTTCCTACGTCGCCACGCGCGCCGAGCCCGTCCCTACGGCGGTGCCCGCCGCCACCTTCACGCTGCAATGGCAGGACCCGCTGTACTTCGGCGACGTGCCGGCCCACACGGCGGGATTTATTCACAAGGTGGCCATCCGGCGGGCATTTGCCGGCCAGAACCTTTTCCAACCGCTGCTGGACTTTTGCCAAGCCGAGTGCCGGCGGCGCGGCATCCGGGAGCTGCAGCTCGAAACCGACGCCACCCGGCCGGCCCTCATGCGCCTCTACGAACGGTACGGCTTCGAGCCCACGTACCAGAAAACCATTCACGAGTTCGGCCAATCCTTTCTGTGCCAATACTACGTGCTGCGGTTTTGATTTTGAAACGCCTTTGCCGGAATCAGCCCGCGTCCCGGCCGGCGGCCAGCCCCCCGGCGGCGCTGCATGTTGTTGCGCTCCTCTTCTCCCCACCACATGCCTCCTAGTCCGCCCCAGTTCCAGACCCCGGCCGGCACCTTCAGCGGGCGGCAAGATGGCCCCGTGGTGCGGGCCACGGGCATCCGGTATGCCCGGGCGGTGCGTTTTCAGCCCCCGGTGGCCGAGCCCGACGCCGATGCGCCGGTGCTGGCCACCGCCCCCGCCCCTGCCTGCCCTCAGCTGCCCGACCCGCTGCTGGCGCCCGCGCTGGGCAGCCTGTTTGCCGGCCTCGCCTTCGACGAAGACTGCCTGCGGCTCTCGGTGACCCGCCCGGCCGAGTGGCGCCCCGATGAGCAACTGCCCGTGCTGGTGTGGGTGCACGGCGGCTCCTACGTGACGGGGGCCGGCGACCTGGCCGTGTACGACCCGGCCGCCCTGGTCGCGGAGCAGCGGGTGGTGTTTGTGGCAGTGACGTACCGGCTGGGGCTGCTGGGCTTTCTGGGCCACGACGGCGGCACGCCGCCCAACCTGGGCTTGCTCGACTTGCTGGCGGCCCTGCGCTGGGTGCAGCGCAACGTTGCGGGCTTCGGCGGTAACCCGGCCCTGGTGACGTTGTTAGGGCATTCGTCGGGGGCCGACGCCATTGCCCACCTCATGGTGGCCGAAGGCGCGCCGGGCTTGTTTCGGCGCGTCATCATGCACAGCGCCCCGCTGGGCCTGGCCCGCAACCGCCACGCCATGTACCGGGCCATGGCCGCCGCCCGGGGCCCCCTCGGCCCGGAGCTGCCCGTGGCCGAGGTGCTGGCCCGCGAAAGCGCCGCGACCAAAGCCGGGCGCCGGTTTGGGCTGAAAGGCGGCATGCCGTTCGGCACGCAATACGGCGCCCACCCGCTGCCGGCCGAGGCCGACGCGGCAAAGGCCTGGGAAGCCGTGGCCCCGAGCATAGACGTGCTCATTGGCGCCACCGCCGAAGAAACCCGTTTTTTCGCCGTCCTGGACCCCAGATTTCGCTGGGTCGGCCGCCTGCCCCTGCTCGGCCGGCGCCTGTCGCGGGCGCTGGTGGCCGTGAGCTCGCGGCTGGTGTACTGGCAAGGCACGGCGGCTTTTGCCGAGCGGCACGCCCGGGCCGGTGGCCGCGCCTACCAGTTCAGGGTGTTGTACCAGCCCCCGGGCAGCGACTTCGGCGCGGCCCACACCATCGATTTGCCGCTGCTGTTGGGCACGCGGGCCAGCTGGGCTTTTGCGCCCTTGCTGGGCCAGGCGCCGTGGGAAGAAGTGCACGAAGCCGGCCGGCAGATTCGCCACCTGTGGGCCGACTTTGCGCGCACCGGCGAGTTGCCGGCGCGGGTAGACATCCCCGGTTTCCTGGAGGTTGAGCGAGTCGCTGGCAGCTGAGCCATCGGCGGCGTGGCTAGGGCTTCTCCCGCAGAACAATCTCGGAGACAGTACACCGGCTCCGGTCCGACGCCCTAAGCGTCCGACCGGTTGTAGCGCGCCCGATATAACCGAATAACCGACCGATTTCGTCCAACCAACGACCGGTCGGACGCCTAGGGCGTCGGACCAGAGCCGGTGTACATCGATGCCAAAACCGCTGTCAATGGCCGCAATGGTCCTGCATTTGTGTTCGAACAAAACCAGTTTCGCAACCAAGTGCGACCACCGGTTCCGGCTTCCCCAAACGAAACGCCTAGAAATCGGTCACTTCGTGCTGACCTTGCCGCCGCATTGTTCCCAACGCCCCAACCTTCCATTTCTCTCATGAAACTCATTCGCTTCGGCCAGCCCGGCTTGGAAAAACCCGGCGTCATCCTCCACGACCAGCGCTACGACGCCTCCGCTTTTGGCGAGGACTACAACGAGGCATTTTTTGCGACGGATGGCCTCGTGCGCTTCGCCCGGTTCCTGCAAGCGCACGAAGGCCAGCTGCCGCAACTCGACGCGGCGGAGCGGCTGGGGCCGCCCGTGGCACGCCCGTCGAAGCTGCTCTGCATCGGCCTGAACTACGCCGACCACGCCCGCGAAACCGGGGCCACGCCCCCACCCGAGCCGGTGCTGTTCCTGAAGGCGACCACGGCCTACGTGGGCCCCAACGACGACTTGGTGATTCCCAAAAACTCCGTCAAAACCGACTGGGAAGTGGAGCTGGCGGTGGTCATCGGCAAGCGCGCGTCCTACGTCGAAGAGCACGAAGCCGCCGGCTACATTGCCGGCTATGCCCTGCACAACGACGTGTCGGAGCGCGAGTTTCAGCTGGAGCGCAGCGGCACCTGGGACAAAGGTAAGGGCTGCGATACCTTCGCGCCGGTGGGCCCCTTCTTGGCCACGCCCGACGAAATCGGGGACGTCGACAACCTGCGCCTCTGGCTCACGGTGAATGGCCAACTGATGCAGGACGGCACCACGGCCAACCTCATTTTCAAGATTCCCTTCCTGATTTCCTACCTCAGCCAATTCATGACCCTGCTGCCCGGCGACATCATCTCGACGGGCACGCCCGCCGGGGTAGGCCTCGGCATGAAGCCGCCCGTGTACCTCAAGCCCGGCGACGTGGTGGAGCTGGGCATCGACGGCCTGGGCACCTCTCGCCAAACGGTGAAGGCGTACGGCCAGCAGTAACGCCATCAGCGTTTCGGCTGATTCGAGTCCGGGGGCGACAGGGCTTTTGCATAGGCCGCGCGTCAGGCAACTCGTTGGCTCACCTTCTTTTTTGCACGCTTAACAAAGCTCCTTTCACCCCCGCCGCTGCGCCGCCAGCGGCACCGCTACCATCGACCGCACGAAATACGACATCCGCCACCGCTCGAAATCGTTCTTCAACAGCCGCGGCGACAAGGCCATCGACGACAATTTCGCCCTCACCTTCACTACCATTACGAAGGTCGACGGCGTGGCCCAGCGCTAAACATCCCCAGCAGGAGCTGAAACAACACGGGCGGACCAGCTGGTCCGCCCGTGTTGTTTCAGCTCCTGCTCGAAAGAGGGAGTATGCGGCGCGGCGCATGCTCCTTTTTCAGCTACTGTTTACGCCACAACTGCCCCTAGTTGTCGGCTTTTTGTGACCCGTACTGCTTGATGATGGCCTTTTCCTGCTCGGCGTGGTTGGCGGCGAACTGCTGGTGCTGCTCCGCGGTGCGCACGGTGCCCAGGCTGGCGAGCTGCTGTTGGAGCTGGGCAGGCGGCAGGTCGGCGCCGTAGGCCGGCGTGCCGGGCTGTTGCCGCCACGACTCGCGCAGGGTGCCGTTGTCCACGGCATCGAACCCGAGCTCTTCTACCAGCGCCATTACTTTTTGCTTGGCCGCGGCATCGTCGCCGGCCACGGGCAGGCCAAAGCGGCCGGGGGCGCCCGCGGGCTTGCCGGCTTTCTCCAAATGGTCGGCGTAGATGTTGTTGAACACCTTCACCACCGGGCGGCCCAAGTGCTGCTGCACCCATTCGCTCTCGGCCAGGGCGCCGCTTTCGAGCTCAGGAATTTGGCCGTCGCGCAGCTGGGGGTAGTAATTGCTGGTGTCAATAACCGGCACGTCGGCGGGCACTCCTTCGAACAAGTCTTTGGGCAGGTCGGGGATGTTTTTCAGCGGAATGGTCACCACGATGATGTCGCCGTGGCGGGCCGCTTCCTGGGGCGTGACGGGCGTGGCGCCGGTTTTTTGGGCCAGGTCCTGTAGGGTTTCCGGGCCGCGGGAGTTGGCAATGTAGACCGTATGGCCCAGGCTGGTAAGGCGGACGGCGAGGGCGCTGCCAATGTTGCCGGCCCCAATGATTCCAATGTTCATTTCAAAAGGCGATTAGTGGTTTTCGCAGCGGCTTCGTGCAGCTGCAAGTAGCTAAACAGGCCCGGCCGGCAATTGCTTTTTCAACCGTACTAGTTCATCACGCGGCCTGGTCAGACCAGGCACAACGAGCAGCTGCAGCAAAGGCTGGTGACGTTTTCAGCGGCTGGTTGAGGCGCGGTGGGCGACTGTCCGGGAGAGGCCAAGGGCCGGGCGCGTGTAGAGGTATGGCGTGAAAAAGCACCGGAAGGAAAAGCCGCAGGAGTTGGTGAACAGGCATTTCGGGACGGAGCCGGCGGGCTAAGAAGCTGTTTGAGTTAGCTGAAAGCCAACCAAAACGGTCATGCTCATCTAGCGTCCGCGCAGCCGAAGCATCTTGCTTGGGTCACTAAACCTACCGATTGGTTTACCACCACAGACGAGATGCTTCGGCTGCGCGGACGCCAGATGAGCATGACCGTTTTTTAATTCATACAACTTCTAAGGGACGCGGCGCTTTATACCTCTCAGCGCCTGCGGCAAGCGCGCCACAGCGAGGCAGTGGCCTCCCCTGCGGCGGCTGCCCCACCGGCGGCGAACAGGCACTAGCTTTGCCACCCGCCGGCGCCAATGCACGGCGCCATTCCTCAATTTCTTCCCCATCCATTCGAGCATGCAAGACGCTATTCTAGACCTCGTCCGGCAGGCCCACGCCCTGGCGGAGTCCGCGGCGGTGGCGACCCACGACCCTCAAACGCGCAAACGGTTTGTACTAGCCGATTTATCTCTGCACTTGGTGCAGGCGGCGCTGCGCGGGGAGCAGCCAGACCCTGCCATGCTGAAGCGGTACCTTTTCGGCGTCCTCACCGTGTGCGATGGCTTTGTGCACGACCTCGACCTCAAGGCGATGGCCGCGGCCGTGCTGCCGGCCGAAGAGGCAACGGCCCCGACGCAACCAGCGGCCGCCAGCGGCAACGGATAAGGACCGAACGGACCCCAATGCACCGAGCGCGGCAATGTGCACGGAAGTGAGACGGCTGGCGCTGCGGCCGGCGAACGGCTCGGAACCCGGCGCGGGGAAGCAGCCGCCCCGACTGGGCCCAATTGCAAAAATGCACACTCGCCACGCGCTGCTGATTCGGCACCGCGGCAGAGGCTACGCAGGACAAGCAGCCGTTATCTTTAAGCCATGCCCGACCCGATTACGCTCGTCTCCCGCACCCTTTTCGTTCGTCCCGACTTGCGCGTCCTGGTGGTGCGCTGGCACACCGAGGCCGACGTGGACGTCGTCAAAGCCGAGTACTGGCAAATGCTGGAAGTAGCCGCGGCGCACGACCTGAGCGACTGGCTGCTGGACGTGCGCCGGCGGAACCAGGCGCCGGCCGAGCTCAGCGCCTGGGTGAACCAGGTGTTCTACCCGAAGGCGGTGGCACACATGGCCCCGCAGCGCCTGCGGCTGGCCGTGCTGAGCTCGCCGTACATGATGCAACAGTACGTCAGCGACCCGGGGCATCAACGGGAAGTGGCCTACGCCCTCGACCCGGCCCGCCCCTTTGATATTGCCTTGTTTGAGGATGAAGGCAAGGCCATGAGCTGGCTGCGGCCAGCGGAAGAACTGTAGGCCCGGCAACAGCCGGCGGGTACGTGTGTGGCCACTGGCGTCTTCGCTCGAATGACGCTTAGCGGTACCGGTAGAGCAGTACCCCGGCCGCCAAGGCGCTGCCCACGGCCAGCAGCCCCGTCAGGGCAAACAAGTTGGCCAGGAGCAAGAACAGAAACAGGCCGCAGACAATGCGCAGATAGACGGTCATGCGCTGGCCGGTTCGGTACAGTACGGCGCGCAACAGCAGCGTGACGCCCAGCAGCAACCCGGCCGCCGGCCAGCCGGCGCGGAACCCGCCCGCCGCCAGCAGCCACGCCAGCTCGGGCAGCAACAGCACGGCGTACAACAGCACTTGCTGGCCGTACGCCTGCCCGCGCCCGTAGGGCAGGTTGCGCGCGAAGGGCAGGTACACCAACTCGAACTCGCTGGCCAGAAAGACCAGGACGGCGTGCCCAACCGCGCAGCAAAGCGCCAGCAGGCCCGCTAACCGGCCGTCGGCGCGGGCGTCCGAAAAGGCCAGCAGCAACAAGGCAATGCTCGCCGCTGACGCGACCTTGGTCAGCAGATAAGTGACGCGCTTCGTTGCAATGACTTCGTATAAAAATAGGCTGAAGAGCGGCTTCGGCCAGTTGCGCGCCCAGGAAAGGCCCGCTCGCTGGGCTGGCTTCCCCACCGCGTCGTTGAGCAGGCGCGTGTAGTAGCCCGCGCCCGTCACCGTGAGCAGCAACAGGTAAACCGGCAGGAGCGCGGGCACCAGCCAGTGGTGAAAAAGCAAGCCGACAACCATGGCGTATAGGCACAGCACCACCGGTGGCAACAGGATAACCCCTTGCACCACCGACCACGCCGCCAGCTGCCGGGGCCACGGCAAGGCCGTGCTGCTGTAGGCGAGAAACCGCACGTCGGCGCTTTTCAACCGGCCCGCCACGTAGTGCCAGCTTTTGAGGCTGTAGAGCAAGCCAACGCCGAGCAGCGCGGCCACGCCGAGGGGCTCGCTCACCGACAGGAGCACCAGCCGGAAACCATTCTCGACAATTTGCTGCTCGGTCAGGTGGTTCTGGTTGGGCACTTGGGTCCAGAAGAAGTTGACGAACACCACCAGGAACAACGCAATCAGCCAGCCCGTGTGCTCCTGGTAAAAGCCTCGGGCCACGACCTTGAGCAAGACGCGCGTCAGGGGGTTTTTCATTCGGGGTAGCGCAGGGTGGCGTGTTCGAGGAGCAGCGGCTGCAGGGCCGGCAGCACCTCCGCCGCCAAGGCCTGGTGGGACGACAGCAGGAAGCTCGTGCCTTGCTGGGCGTGCTGGTGGGCCATCCACGAACACAGCACCGGAACGGCCTCGGCGTCCAGGGTGGTCAGCGGCTCGTCCAGCACGATACAAGTCGGGTGGCCGAGAAAAGCGAGCACCAGCGACAGCTTCTTGAGCATCCCACTCGAGTAGGTGCCGACCGGCTCGTGCACGTAGGACGTCATGCGCAGGCTTTCCAGGTAGAAGTCCTCCTGCTGGGGCGGGCCATTCTTGGCCGTTCGAAACAAATTGATGAGCTCGCGGCCGGTCAGAAACTCGGGAAACAGGGGCTCGGCTTCGGCGAAGTTGACCAAGCGGCGGTACGCCACCGCCTGCTTCTTCACGCTCAACCGCTCCGCCAGCAGAATGTCGCCCTCAAAAGGCGTCACGCCGGCAATGGCTTGAAGCAGCGTGCTCTTGCCCGCACCGTTGGCCCCCTGCACCCAGTACATGCCGGGGCCGAAGGCAAAAGAATCGATGCGCAGGACCGCCCGCCCGCCGTAAGTCTTGCTAAAATTGGTGAGTTGCAGCATTAAGAAAAAGATAGCCGCGGCAAGGTCGTCATCTATGCCCACACCAAACCAGCAGCCCACAAGCTTTGACTAGTAAAAGCCGACGCCACGGCCTGCGGCACGGGGCCAAGAGGAAGCGCCCCGGTGCACTAGCCACCTCCGCGCTCGCTTTCTGCGGCCGCGAAGAGCCCCATCCACCTGCACTGCTCCAAGGGGACCAGCCGTCACTTCGAAGAACACCAACCGCGAGCCGGTCACGTCCATACCGGCCGGTGCTCGCCCCACTCCGATACCGTCAGGCTGCTGGCCCCACGGCGTCGTAAATCACAACTTGTTCCCAGCAGTCCGCACATTCTTGGCGAAAGGCCTCGTGCAAGGGGTGCTCCTGGTAGTCCTGCTCGTCGGCCGCGCTGGCAAAAACGCACAGCCAGGAATAGGCGTAGGCCCGGTCGATGACCGCCCGGTCGGTGGCGGCGGGCGTGCCCAGGTGCGCCCACTGAATGGCGGGAATGGCCCGCATCCGCTCCAGCCCGGCCGCGAGGCGGGCCCGGTCGGCGTCGCTGGCGGTTGCCTTCATATAAAACAGGACGTGGTGCACGAAGAGGTGAGGCGAGGTCATTAGACGAGAGAGGTTAGAGGGAAAACACGCACGGGCCAGTAGGCCCGCGGGCAAAATACGGCGTGACGGCCGAACAGAGGCATCCCGAAGTTGCTGCGCCCTCCCCCACCATGCCTGGGGTTCTCCCGTTTTCTTTCCTCCTGCTGCCCCAGCACCTGCGCGAGCAGGGGGTCGTAGCCGGCAAAATCTCCGCGGCTCACAGCACCACGGGGACGGTGGGCGGTGCGGGCCAACAGCATGGAGCCAAGCAGTGGCGCTGAGCGCACTCATTGTGGGCTTCGAGCGTCAGCCGGCCGTCGGCACCGACCAGGCCCTGCCATATTTTGGGGCTCGTGAGCAAGTACGTGCTCATGTAGCGGGCCCAGGTGGCGCTGACGCTGCCGGTGGTTCTACAGCGGCTTTACGTGCTGAATAACCCGGCCAGGAAACGAGGTGAAAGCAGCACACCGAACGCAGAACGCCCTGGATGCCCAAGCCACTGAGGTGTTCTAGCTAAGCCGGACAGAAGAAGGACGTGGTTTGGATTTGGGATTCGTAACGGTTGGGTGATTGCTAGCCGAGCGCGGAATGCCGGCGTTCGGCGTTGTAGTAGGCGATGTGGTGGCTAATGTCGAGCCTGGCTTCGGTCAGGCCGGGGAAGTGGCCGTCGTCAAGCAATTCCGCTTTGAAGCGGCTCCAAAAGGGTTTGGCGTGGGCATTATCGTAGCAGTTGCCCCGCCGGCTCATGCTTTGCCGCGCCCCGTAGCGGAGGAGCAGTTGCTTAAAGCGGGTGGCCGTGTACTGGCTGCCCCGGTCAGAGTGCACGATGAGCCCCGCCCGGGGCTGACGCACGGCCAAGGCGCGGCGCAGGGCCTCGCTCACGAGGTCCTCGGGCATGGTATCGCGCACGTCCCAGCCCACAATTTTGCGCGAGCAGCGGGCGAGCCACACGGCCAGGTAGAGCCCGCCGCCACCTTGGCGCGGCAAGTACGTGACGCCGCCCTACCGGGCACGACCCACCCACATCCGATTGGGGCAGCGGGGGCCGGCTGGCCAAGCAAGCGGTTGGGGCGGCGCGCACGGGCAGGTCGGAACCGGTAGTGCGCGGCACAAACGAGCGCGGCGGCTGCGCCCACGGCCCGCAGCCGCCGCGGGCCATACCGCTGGCTGTGGCGCGCAAACGCCGCACGCACGGCGACTTGCCAGCCCGGTTCAGGAGCCGGTTGTCCCTGCTGCCGGTGGGTGCCAGGCATAGTACGCGCCGGGCGCGGCCTGAAGGACGTGGCAGCGCTGGCGCACCGGTGCCTTGCTGGCCCGCTGGGCAATGTGCTGGTACACGCTCACGGGGTCGGCTGGGCAAAGATGGCCAAGGCTTTTTTAAAATGCCCAGTTCCTGCGCCAGCCGCTTGTTGGCGGCGCGCAGGGCCCGAATCTCCGGGTCGCGGGCCACTTCCATGCTGCCGACTTCGGCCACCGCCCGGGCCTACTGCCAGCGGGAGAGCCGCTTGGGACTGATGCCCTACCGGGTATGACCCAATGCGCGGGCGGCGGCTTGCGTGCTCCGGCTTTCCGAAGCCAGGCGCACGGCCTCGGCCTTAAACACCGCGTTGTATTTGCGTCGTTGCTCGGGCGACGACCCGCTCTTTTTGGCTGTCGTAACAGAAGAAGTATACGTTCTGCCCGGCATTCCTAGACCGCCTCACCCCGAGACATAGACCGTATGCAATCTGTCCCAATCACCACATGCAAACCATTATTACAACGGGCGTATCATATGCCCAGCTCCTCGAGGACTTGCGTGCCTTAGTCCGTTACGAAATACACCAAGGGTACACAGCGTCGCCCCCCTCCCGGTCTCGAAGCTGCACAAGTGCTGTCGGTACCTGAAGCTGCGAAGATGCTAGACATCTGCCTGCAAACGCTACACGATTGGAAAAGGGGTCTGCTCCCGTATCACAAGCTTGGCGGGCGCACCTACCTTAAACGGTCCGACGTATTGGCAGCCTTGCAAAGGCACCAACGCTCCTTCGATAGCGTACAAGCGCTTCATAACCAAAGCTGATTGTTTCAAAGCAACTCTGGATAATCGTTCCTTACCATTTGAGTGCTCAAAACGCATTTTGCGGACAACAGGGCTTGGAACAGCTTGATTGACAAGGCCGAACCAACCATATAACAGCATGGCAAACAGGTTCGCTGCTCGGTCATTTGACGGTTTTTGATGGCAAGTGAAGACTACTGGAGGTACGTGACGATGAACACCCCTCGCTGCTGTAAAAGGAATCAGTATCAAATTTCTCGTTCGTGCTGTCCCAAACCCAATCGTGCTTTATCCTATACACCACAATTCCGTTGGAATTTTCGGCAATGCATGACCAACCCAAATCCAAGGCTTCTTCGCATCCGTTCATTAAACGTCTTCGCATCACCACTACTCGACCAGTTTGCGGGTCGTAGAGTGACTCACAAACAATAGGTTTAGGAGCACAGTTGGGATAGAAACCATCTGCCACCATTCTTGCGGTATTATATGTCACGCTGCGCGGGTTGATGTCTTTTTCTTCGCGCTGCCGTTGCGTGGTGGGGCCGCCGGTGCCTTGCACCCATGAAGTCACGCCAGTGGGCAACCAATTGGCTTCGGTCATGCGAGCGTAATTATACGCGTATTCCTTGACGATGCGTTCTGCGCTCGGGTTTCCGGTCCCGATGGGTGTCAGCACTTCCTTGTAGGCCCGCATCATTTTGCCTGCGGCGTCGTATTCAAAGCGCGTGTACAGATTCTCGTTGTCCAGCACGTGGGTTAGTTGGGCCGTGTGCGGGTCGTAGACGTAGGCAGTGGCCGGACCCTCCACCGGCTGAAACCGGAAGTCATCCACGTAAACGGGTTGCGAACCGGTATTGCGGCAGCCAAAGGTGAGCTGAGTGCCCGTGGCTGGCACGTCCACCAGCAGATTCAGCAAACGCCACGCTCCAGCCTGCTTAGTAGTGGGAGAGCCGATGAAAGCGTACCCCAATTGGACGCCGTCCGCCTGGGCATACAGCTGGGCGCCTTGTCCGACGTCGTTGCTGTGTACCCAGCAGCTTAGCCGGTACTTCCGTCCGCCGCGCACCTCGCTGCCCAACAGGGCCTTGTAAGTAAAGCCCAATTCTTGGGGCATCAGCTTGGTGCTGTACAGCCCCGTGTGATGGTATTGGGCCGACCGCCGTCCCCCGTCGCGGACTTCTCCGCTGAAGTGAACAACGCCGTTGCCTTGGTCAACTTGGTCTTCGGCTCCTGAATAAGCCACTTCGGTGTACCGCGCATTCACGGCGTTTACCAAGCGTTGGGCTTGGTTGTAGCCCAGTTTGGAGGAGGAGTATTGGCCGTTGACGTCCGTTGATTCTACGGGTTTGGAGTAATGGTCGTACCGGGTAAATTCCCCGGCTTTCAGCCAGCCCTTGGGCTGACCGCTCAACGGCAGGCGGGCCCAGTCGAAGGGGGTAAAGTCTCCATCAGCGTAGGTCCCGTCGGGGTTTAGCCGCGGCGAGGACCAGACGTAACTCTCGTGGAGGCGCCAGATGGGGCGAGGGTCGTCGCTTTGGTCGGTGTACGAGTCGGTGGTGGCATTATAGCCCCGATAAGAAGCCCAGGTGTCTTTCCACGTTTGCACGTTGGCGGCGACAACCGCCTGGGTGCCGTTGGAACGCACCTTATAGGTATATGAGGCGGCCTCTTGGCCCAGCATGTTGCGGTTGCTGAGATTTTCACTGGCCGGGCCCATGGCCGCGTAGTTGGGCAGGGTATAGGCCGGCACAATCTTCGACCGGTACAACTCGTTCAGGTAATTGCGAAACGAGGATTCGACCACCATGCCGGTATAAAAATCAAACTTGTCTTTGTGCGCCCGCGAACTGATGCCGTTAGTCGTCGTTGTGGTGCCCACCAGCACCGTGGGCAAGTACTTCTTGGTGGACCGGTTGACGCGGTAGTAAACGTTATCCAACAGTTCATGGGTCATGGCGCCTTCCGTGTAAACGCCCTGGCCCGCGATGCCGTCCGGGTTGGGAATGGTGTTGCTGTATTCAAAGGCCGTTTGGGCTTCTAGTTCGCCCCGTCGATTGAATTTCTTGATGGATATTGGCTGACCGATGGAGCTAAGGTTTACGGTGGTCACGTTGTTGTACGTGTCCAAAGCCCGGAAGCCTTTTTTATCATCATTGTGAGGGTCTTTGGAGTCTTCACTTTGCGCAAGCACGCCTCCTCCGTTTTGAGAGCTCGATTGTATCATGGTCGAGGAAGGAGTCTGGAAGGTGTATTCCTCCCGCACATCATAGTCTGTGGCCGCGTTCGCCCGGAAAGCGCCCCGCAGCACCGTCACTTTGCCGTAGAGCACGGAAGTGCCTGGGTAATCAAACAATTTGTCGAAAGGGCGGGCTTGGCGTTCCACAAACACGGGCTCCTTGGAGATAACGCCGCTACTGGTTGCTCCGGTGGGCAAGGAGGTGGTGTAGCGGTACAGCACCTGGTTAGCCCGGCCCATCTCGTCAACCGTAGCAATAGCGGCCACCCGGAGGTCTCCGCCGTTTTTGTTCAAAGGCCTTGACAAGGTAGCCCCAGCGTTGATGAAACCAACGCCGCTACAAGTCGCACCGGGAGGCAAGTTCTGGGAAGGGCCGCAACTCGGGTCTGGTCCCGTCGGAATATTACTCGGGTCAACCGTCACCACGCTACCGCTAATGTCCGTGATGGTCAAGTTTGCCGAAGTTGTGCACGTGGAGGTAGAAGTCGTGGTACAATTGGAACACGGCTCCCCGCGGTCATCAGTATTAGTGGGATAGGTACATTCGTAAGCGTAGCTGTACGTCACCACCAGCGTTTGGCCTACCCGAAGGTAATCCGCGGCATTAGGCACGTCGGTCGTAAAAATGTTGCTGCCATCTGTATTTGACAGATTAGCGGTTTGCTCCAAAGGATATTCTGAAACTTTGGCGTATTGGTCCCGCTCATACATAAACCGCGTTTTACCACCCAGTGGATTGGTTATTTCGGTCAAGGACCAAGCCGATGCATCTCGGGTGGCCGTGGCGAAGTCCGCGCTGACTTGATGGCTCTTTTTGGGGGCTTGGTTGGTGTTTAGGCTAACCCCGCTTTTGTACATGCCGAACCCGTCCCAAGACGCTTTGTCATACCAGGGATTGTGGTCGTATGCAAATTTGAAGTCGGGGGTCAGCTTGGTATTGGCCGGGCCGTAGGTGGAGAGACTTTCGAGGGTCAACTTACCGGTGCGGGTGCAGATGAAATTGTTGCCGTCCAGCGAGGGAACGGGAAAGGTGGCCGCAAACGAATTGGGGGCGTAGTTGCACAAGCGGTAACTGTAGTTGAAAACCACTCGCTTAAGGGCGCGCTGGTTGATAAAAGCGCGGACGCGACCATCCGCGTTCAGGTCGTGCTGGTCCAATACTTCTTTGTAGGAATCGTAGCGTCCAAGCTCCCTCCAGTCCTGGTTGGCGTTGTTGTTGGCGGTATTCACGGACAAAGCCGGTATCACCGGGCCCGAATCGCCAGTGAGGCGGACGCCGTCCTCGGTTTTCAGCTTGGCCGCGTCGTCGTTGTTGAGCAGGACGATTTCATCCAACCGCAGAGAGGAAGCGGGATGGGTTTCGTCAATGCCCAGATTCGAGGGCTCCGTGGCTTGAAAATGCCCCCGGCCATCATTGCGAAGGCTTTTGACAAACAAGGCCGTGTGCGTGCGCGTGGTGATGGAGTTGAGGTAGTAGGTTTCCTTAATTCCCTCAGCGAAGGAAACGTCGTTAAAGCTGTCCTCTGAATAGCTTTCGCCGCTGTAGGGTTGGCGCCATTTATAGGCGCTCGAAAACTTGCCGTAATCAAAGCGGACCCAGCCGCCCCAGTCACTGGGGTCCACCGTGCCGTTGCCGCCGCCGTGCTCCCCTCCCCGGTCCACGTAGTCCGAAGACGTAATCGCCGTCAGCAGCCACGTGGTAGCGTAGCCTCCCCGTTCGCGAGTGCGCGACCCCATGGTTTGCGTGGACACGCCCGCGGTCTGAGCACCGGCCGGGGCCACCAACTGGCGCGAGCGGCTGAATTGGACGTAGTGGTATACCGGCAAGGAGTAGTGGTACGTGGTACCGTCTTCCGACGTAACGGCAAAAGCGCCCACCCCTTTGCCGGGCAGCGTCAGGCGCCATGGGTTATTGAGTTGCTGGTCGGGTCCGGGCTCATAGATGGGCTCCGGCTGGCAGGCAGGCTCCTGGGAATAGGGGTCATAGGGCACGTCCGGACAGGTGGTATAATTGCCGGTAAAGACCGGCTCGCCAGCGACCCACGCCGGGGTCGGCCGATTAGCCTCCAGAAACGAGCCATCCCCCGGCCCATCAGGGGAGGCACTGTACATACTCAAAATCTCATCGTTGCTGAACCACTGGACGTTTTTGCCTTGCACGAACTTGCGCTCTCGCACGCCAGAGCTTGCGGAAAATTGGTTTACAATGCCTTTGCGGGCCGGGGCGGTGCGGTCGGTGAGGGCGTTGCCCCCGTACACGTACGTTTTGGGGTCTTTTAGAACGAGGACGCCCTTGGACGGGTAGGGTTGTTCCACGGCGACCACGCCCGTGCGCTCCGAGGTGGTGGCCGCCGACGGCGTGAATTCGTGGTAGTCGTAGCCGTTCGAAATGCTGTTTTCGTAGCGAAACGGCACTTTGTAATCTGACAAGTAAGGCACCGCCGCGAACTTGTTGTGTCTCTCCAGCCCCTTGTAGGGAAAAGCCAGGCTGCCCACTTCCAGTCGATACGGGCGGATGTTGCCCGACACGCTGCCGCCCATCACCGAGAAGTCATCGTGGGCGATGCTCAGAGGGTTCTTGTTGCTGCTCCAATGGTCGCTACCTGGTGCGTTGTATTGATACAAGTCGGCGGCCGGGGATGACTGGAAAGAGCCGCCGCCGTTTCGGGTGGCCGAGGTAGCGAATTCTGGTGATTGGGTCCCACCGGTGGCCAGGCTACCTTGGTGTACGTTCGGGCTCGGGTTATCTCTGGGGGATTGGTTTTTAACGCTTTGGCTCATGCGGTCAAAATAGAGCGAGCCGTACATGAACTCTTTGCGTTCGTCGTTATAGAACACCCAGTAGTTGGTGTGGAGGAATCCCTTCTTTTCTTTGACAGTAGGTTCCCCCAGTGCGCCCCCCGTGCTGCTGGCTTTGCCAAGTAGCACGGACGTGGCCACGGCACTTACTACATCCGTTCCAATCTGCTTGGCGGCCACCGCGGCGACAGCTGAGACAGAGCTAGCCGCTCCTAGGGTCGCGATAGTTACAGCAGCACTGGCCATGGCTATCGGGTCAACACTAACGCCCTTGCTGTCCGCATGAATGCCGACTAATTCCCCAGAGCTTATGTTTCCACCACTCCACCCCAGTCCAATAAGTCCTATCAGACTGGCGGAACCATGGTGGCCCGTATTTGCATCCCAGCCAAGCTCCAGCACCCCTGGTACCCCTCCGTTCCACCCGCGGGTGATTTGCTGGTTGTAGGTGTGCTGGCTTAGCTCACCCGACGCATCGTCCGGATAACCGTTTAACGACCGTGCAATAGCGCCGGCGTTCAACGACCAGCCCAGTCCTACCCAGGAGGCTTCTTGCTCTAATTCAATTCCGGCCCGATACGTTAGCGGCAGCGAAAAGCTGCGGTCCGGTCCGGGGACATCCAACACGGGAATGTTGTACGTCAGATTGCCCGTGGTGAGGTCAACCAGGTCCGGTGAGCTGCTGGCTTCGTAGCTGGTGAACTCCGGCTGGCCCGGACCCATGATGGCCCAACCAATGCTGGGCGCGAGCAAAGACGTCAACGTTTCGAGCAGTAAGAAGCAGGCGATGCCCCGCACCAGCGGGCGATTCCCGAAAAACATAACGGTAGAAGTTTAGATATGGGTCAGGCGTTTTGGGGTGAGCTTAGCAGCCTAAGCAGACTATTTGGAATTGAAGATGACTGACCGCGTGTTGGCCAATAGGTTAGCCGCGGGATACACTTTCTTTCCGGAGCTGCCGTCGTCATAGGTTGTCGCAACGGGATTGTCGCCCGTGGCCCGGACCCGCACGTTGGCGCCTTGCGCGCTGGTAAGGCCCGCGTCGGACAATTGCGTTTGGCTAACTAGCTCGGTGAACGTTCCGTCAGCCTGCGTGGGCCCGCCTAGCGTGAGCGCATAGGCACTGGCAATGGGAGGAGGTGCCGGCAAATCGTAGTTTTGCAGGTAAATGCGGTAATACCGGGGTTGGGACGTGGTGGGCGTCGGGCTGACGGTGCCATTTATTTGGAATTGATTCCCCACCTTGGTGACTCGCACCGTTACCAGCGAGGTGGATACTTGCCCCAACGTCACTTCGGGCAACACCGCCCCGCCCGAACCGCTTGTCGGCACATACGTCCACCAATAGGTGCCATACCCCGTTTTGGTATACGAAATCTGGTGGTTGCCGGCGGGCACCCCACTCAAGGTAAACGTCCCATCCGCGGCGGTTTGCGTAGTCACTTGGGGTGAAACGTCGGTCACGGTTACCAATACCCCGCTGCGGTTGGCTTGAGCGGCGCCGAATTCGTCGGCCAGTTTGATGGTTCCCGTGAAGGACGGGGTGGGTTTGGGGTCTTCTTTATCAGATTTACCGCAGCTGGTGGCTACCAACGCGCCCACGAGCAATAAGTAGGATTGTTTCATAAGAGCGAGAACTAGTTGACTTTGAAAAGGCGGAAGACAGTGGCCTGCTTAGAACTGAAGTGCGGGCAGGTCTTGTATGTCGTTTGCGGAAAAAGCAAATCGCATCGGTCCTAAGTTGAACTGGGTGTCGCGGTAGGAAATGGTAAACCCGCGGGTGATATCCAGTTTGGGAGCTGCAAACACGAGCAGCACCGTAGAACGCCCCGTATTTCCGTATTGCCGAGGGTAGGTCGCCGCCAGAGCTGATACCGAATCAGCCTGGCCGGCCCCCCGTAGGAATACGTTTTGGGCAATGCCGTTGCTCAGGTAGCTAATGGCTTGCCCAAAGGCCAGTTCGTCGCGAATGACTCCATTCTCAATTTCGGCGCCGTCGCGCGACAGCGCCAGGGTGCAGTACACCTTCCCGAGGTAAGTGCGACGGACAGCATCCAACGTGGGCGCTGTTGCCTCGTTCTCTTGTCCGGCTAGCTCCTGGCTAACCAATAAGTCGGTGGGGCGGTAGCTGCAAGTGACCGTGGCGCCGTTTATTTCCTGCGTTTGAGTTAACCCGTGCTTGGAGTCATTGAGGTAGGCCAAATACTGAGGCTGCTCAAGTGCTGAATTACATCCAGTAGTAAGTAGCGCCAAAAATGACAGCACACTGAAATTAGGATGTGGTAGGAAAGTGAAAATGTGCCGGCTCATTTGACAATTGAACCCGGATGTTGACGGTCGTATTGCTCATTCAATCCTTTCAGCACGTCGCTAGTGATGTCGGTACCCTCAGCGGCGTACACGATGTTGCCGCTTTCGGTGGCGCCTAGGATGAAGGTGTAGCCTTTGGCTTTGCCGTACTGTTTGATATAAGCATTTATCTCGGCTAGTACGGCTTTGGTCAAGCGCTGATTCTCTTGCTCTGCCTGTTGCTGAACTGCTTCGCGGTAACGCAGAAGTTGCTGTTCTTTGCTACTGCGAATGGCGACAGAAGTGAGATTGAGTGCTTGAAGTTCCGAGGTCAATGAGTCAAGACGCTGTTGCCACACTTTGGCTTTCCTTTGGAATGTCTCATGCTGAGCGGTTGCGCCGTGATAACCCTGCATGAGCTTATTAGGGTTTATGTAAACGGCGGATAATTTAGTAGTGCAGGATGTCGCAATTAGCAAAACAAGCCAAAATGAATTATACATTTTTCTCAAAACAAGAAATTAAGTTTAAGCACTTATTAATATGAGAGTTTTATAAATACCGTACCCAGACGTGAAACGATGCTTAGAGTCTACACAATAGGCAATCTTTTAACATATGTCAGAGCACGTAAATATTTTATTCGCGCTACGAGGAACAATACATGACTTAAAATATAATCTCTGCATTAAAGTTCAATTAATTTCAGGATAATATCTTCTGTACCTCTCCTTCGCCTAATGGCTCTCTCCCCTCACCAAAAGTGAATTTTGTTCCTATGCTAAAATGCTCACCTAGAAATTCTCTATTCAAAAAGGTAATTTCTGCTTCTCCTTCTTGACCTGGGTATAATTTATCACTAGAAATCAGGTGTATCACGCCTGACTTTTTCATCTCTGGAATAAAGTTAAATACCGGTCCATAACCTGAGCTAAACGGTGTCTTACGTCCGCCTAAATACACCCTGATTTTTGCCTTTATCACAAACATGGTTATGGAATATGGGGCTTAAGAACAGGGCTAAATTTTAAAGGAACTGCTTTGAGCAACTTTAATTGGTCTGCTGATATGCTTATCGCGTTCATGCCATCCGCTTCAAAGAAAGTTGCGTTTCTTAAAACGCTATTTGGCACTTTTACTCTCATTACTGTATGTGGAACCTTATAAATCCCTCTGCTAAATAACCAATTATTTCTACCATAAGTAGCTGCTTCTGTAACTGTAGGAGCAAATAATTTCCCTGTTTCATAATTACTCTGATTTCTAAGTCCAACCTGTGCTATATCCTCTAACTCTGCCTGTGAAACAGCTCTGTAAATATTAGTTGAGAGATTAGCAACTCTTGCTTCTGCAAGCACAGGAATTATAAGGCTTTCCAATAAAAAACTTGGCTCTATTCCATCTCCAGGGTAATTAGTGCCACCCGGCAAATAATCAGGATTGTATTTCCGATTCCATCTATACAATTCATTTGCTTTAGCGGTAGCTATTTCCTTACGGAACTGAGGAGTGGAAAGGGCATTATCTGGAATCCAATTACCTATTCTTGACCTGGGTGCTAGAACACGTGGCAAGGCCATTGCGCTAGGCAGAATCAATTTAGAAGCAATAGTTGACAAAAATTTGGACCCTTGTGAAGCACCCGTGACAACAACTTCAGCAAGTTGAACTGGGTCAGAAAATCCGCCGTTTGGATCTACTCGCGAAACGGGATTATTTCCCATGCCCACGTAAGGCGAGTAGAACTGATTTTCAGGGTCGTAGCTTGTCCACCTTCCAATTCGGTCATTGTATAAACGTAGTTCGAAACTTTCAAACCCCGTTTCTGCATCCGTTTCTGCGTACTGCCCTTGGTAGCCATAACGGTAACGCTTATTGCCCACCGCGTAGTTTAGCCCAACTAATGGCGAACCATAAGCATATTGGTGCTGCTCCTGCACAATCATGCCGCCGGTTTGTTCCACCGTCAGATTATCGAAATATACCGCGGAACCCTGTCCAGTCGAGCCAGCAATTACTTCCACTGTACCGCTTTGTTGAGCACGCACGCCTACGCGCAGTGACTCCCAAGAACCGTTACCTACTAGGTAGTTGGTGTACGTACCTACTTCAACTCCCTGGTCATTCAGCACCCGGTATTTTATCCAGCCCTGTAATGAAGTAGTTGTTCGGAACTGCGCAGCACCTTTGTCTTTTTTACGCTGACCAATTGCAAAGCTTAAGCCAGCCGCAACGCGGCCCAACCACTTTCCAGGAGTTGTACGCGTAGCCATTAGCCGGCCGTCGATGCCTCGTACAGGCACTTCGTCGGAGTTCGCCGCTGTTCCGAGCAACAAGTAGGGTTGCATCCGGGCACTCGAGTTCGCGGCGCCTAGGTCTTGCAACAACCCTTGCGCCGAGAAGGTAATGGTATCCCCTTTTTCCACGGTTAGCGTCCGTTTCAACTCCGTGCCGGGTGCCTGGCTGTCTGAGAACTGGGCCACGTAGCCGCCGCTCGGTGCGCCCGAGAAGGCAGCGCGGTACAAGTTGTTGTTTTGGAACGCTGCCTGGCTGGATACGCCGCTCAGCTCCATCGTCTCCGTTTTGGTTTCAGTGGTGGGCTTGTGGAATACCACGCGGGCATTACCCAGGTTGTCGTTTAGCTCGTAGCGGTAGTCTTCGCTGCCATCGTCGAGGCGGGTAAGGGTACCTACCCGCGCCGAGCCGTAAAGCGGCACTTCGCTTCGCTGCACGGCATTGCCAGTTTGCGGGCCTTGCTCGTACACACTCAGCACATTGCCGGCTACGTCGCGCACGTAGTACGTGGTGCGGACCTGCCCGGCACTGCTGCCCGCTCCGTAGCTCTTTTTGCTGACCCGAAAGCCCCGGTCGTCGTAGGCGAACTCCACGACCGGCTGTTGGTGCGCGGCATCGAGGTACACGCCGGTAGTTTTACCGGACACGTTGTAGGTCAGGTAGCGCTGGCCCTGCTCGTCACGCTGCCGGGTCATCTGGCCCAGGGCGTCGTAATCGTAGTCGAGCACCGTAGGGCCGGTGGCTCCCCCGCCGTGGACCTCGGTCAGCTTGTTGGTGTTGGCAGCATACTTGTAAGTGAAATTGTCCGTAACCGCCCCACCTTGGTTGGTGCGGCGCAGGGACTGAATGTTGCCGTTCTGGTCGTAGCTCAGGCCACCTTCCTGATATGCCTGAGAAGGGCTGGCAACATACGTGGAACTGGCCAGAGGCCCCGCGATGGTGAGTGCGCCGAAGTTAGACTGCGTCAGTTGGCCCTTGGCGTCGTACTCGTAGCTGGATTGGCGGTGGACCGGGCTGCCGGCCGTGCGCCACGAGGCCGTGCGAATGGTGCCGTCGTAACGGAAAGGGTTCACGAGCGTGCTCGGGCTAGCCAGGTTCACAGCAGCTTGGGCGCGGCTCTGGTAATCGCCGCTAAAGTAATTCAAGGTCAACGCAAACAGGTCCTTGGGCCGGCCGTTGCCAGCGGGCGAATCGCCGCCCGGGTCGAGGCGGCCGTTGACGTGGTTGATGCCCTTGAGCCAGCCTTGCAGGGTGTACGTGTAATCCATGCCCTGCAAGCCATTGGCCAACTCCACGCGCTTGAGCGGCCCGTGCAGGTAGTAAAAGTACTTGGCCTGCAAGGTGCGGGCCACCCCGTCCGGGCTGGTATACACCTGGTAGAGGCGCTGGGCGGCATCGTACTCGTAGTGGTGCCGGAAGGCATCGGGCTGGCCGGTCTGGTAAGCCACTTCCAGTACATTGCCGCTGAAGTCGTACGTATAGTCCAGCGTTTTGACGCCCACACCGGTGATGTTCTGCACGACCCATGCTACCCGGCCCAACTCGTCGTAGCTGTACCAAGTGGTGACCTGGTCGTTGCTGGTTTTGGCCACTGCACCCAGGGTAAACTCCTGAGTCCGGCCGTTCAACTGAGCATCCTGAAACGGCAGGTCGTACCAGATTTGGCTACGCTGGGTGCACCTCACCGGGTCTAGCCCACCCGACCGGGTCCGGTCTTCAAGGATGCTTGGCTGCAAGACGCTATTACCGGTCGCATTGGTCGTCAGGTGGTTTTCGAATACATGGCCCGCGGTTTGACCGGGGACATACTCGCCCGATTCCACCACGCGGCCCAACTCGTCGTAGTTAGAGTACGAGTAGCGGCCCGCTGGGCGCTGCAAGGCGCTTTGCGAGAAGCGAATGCGGCCGTCGCGGGCGTACACGTACTCCGTGCGGCCCTCATCGGTGCTCTCCGTGCTGAGCAACTTTCCCAAGGTATCATAGCTATTGCGGGTCACGAAAGCCGGAGCGGTAGCATCGGTTTCCCGCATCAGTTCGACGTCATCAAAATAGATGAATTGACGAGCACCGATGGTATTTGACTCAAACCCAACATCACACTGGCCATTGGTGACTTCTATGCCCAAAATTTCCAGTTGCGTCCACGCTCCGGTAGGTCCATTCGGCGTGAATGGAATGGTTGCACTCATTAAAGGGCCACCGTAATTGCGAGCTATCAGCAAGGCCTTGTCTTGCCCACCGCTTCCTTTTACCCAAGCCCGTAGCGTGTAGCGCCCATTGGGCAGGTTGGAAATAAGTTGATGGGTGAAGGCGTAATAAGTGCCCGGGCCGTCGTAGTGCGTGCCGTGGAGGGTGCCAGAGTGGGCCCCGCCATAGGCTTCAGTGTGAACAGCGTTTGCGTTTCCATCGGTTTGCCAAAACTGCGCCGGCTGCGCCCCACTGGGGTCCAAATCAAAACTTGGATTTTTGACTACGTTCCCTTGCGCCAACCCATTGGGCGCCACGGTGGCCACGACCCGGCCGGCATCATCGTAATAGGTGTAGCTGAAATTGCCATAGTGCGCTTTGTAATAGAAATACTGAGTGCCGCCCAGCGAAATAAAGCGGTAGAAGCCCGGCTGCAAAGTCACTTGGATGCCCGGCGAAGGACCACGAGGCGTGATTTCGTAGTCGGTGCTGTCGCCGGTTTGCAGGTTTTTGATGCGCACCCAATCCCCCACGGTGAACGTAACTGAGGCGGGTCCCGCGGCCGGAATATGCACGTCCTGAAAGGCCGGGGCATTGGCATCGTACGTATTGGCCGGGTCGGTGCTGATGAAGCCAAACACGTCCACGGTCGGGTACTGCGCGCCGCTTAGGCAAGTAACTAAGGTCTGGCCGTCCTTGTTGGTGACGACAATGTTTTCCCGCCCATCCGCGTCCACCGTCACTGTTTTGCTGCCTTGGTATTGCAACGTGTTCAGTGGGCTCCCCGGCACAAACTGGGGCCGCAGGCCCGCATAGTGGTCAAACTCTTTGCGTAGGGGAAACTCACGACTGCGTCCTTCCCGGCCCGACCCCATGCGGAAATGTTCACCCGGCGCGGCGGCGCGCTTGATGCCACCCCAGGGTCCCTCGTATTGTTCCACCAAACTGTACGGATTGTGCGCCGCGGGGGTGAGGGGCTCCAACTGATTTTGCTGGCTGTAATAGTAGCCCAGGGTGCCGGGCGTGGCCTCATCCAGCGGGTCAGGACTGCTAGCCTTCGCGCCTTCGAAGTTGTCGGGCCCGTAATCCAGAGTGGTTGGGGTTCCTCCCCCGAGAGGAGTAGTCGTGGCTGTTACAAAATGCTCCTGATAGCGGAAGCTTTGGTTGTTGATGGGCGCCGCCAGGGTTTGCAGCACGGGTTGTCCCCCGCTGCTGTAGATGGTTTGCGTCGCAAAGACATGTCCATTGGCGACGTTGCGGGCCTGGGCCTGGGTAGCCCGGCCCAGGCCGTCCGTGAACTGCTTGCTTTCGGCAATGACGTTGCCATTTCCGTCAAATGTGCGGGCGATGGTCCAATTGCGGTTTAAATCCTCGCTGGGATTGTTCGGAAGTGTTGAGGTAACGGTCAGGGTAGCCGTCGCCTGAGCCGTGCCGCACCCGTCCGGGCCGGCGGCGGTGACGACGTAGGTAGTCGTAGCGCTTGGGGTTGCCGTAACCTGTGGTCCAGTGCTGGTGCTAAGGCCCGCGGTTGGTGACCAGCGAATGTCGTCGGAAGCAATCGGCGCGGCCGGTCCGGATAATAGACGACTGGCCCCGTTGGATAAAATACCCACGTGGTGTGTCAGAGCGGCATCTGCCACTCCAACTCCGCTGTTTTCGTCGAAGCGCCAGTAGCCCACCAACCCCGAGGATGTGCTAGCAACCGTTCGGTTATAGTCCGAAGCAATCTCGGCGGCGTTGCGAGCCCGGTTCCAGATGCGCAATTCGTCAAGTCGACCTTCGTAATGACCATATTGGCCGCCGCCGATGTATACTGAGGGCCGAACGTCGGTTCTAGGGCTCGCTACGCCAGTGTGAACGAGCGCGCCGTCCACGTACAAACTCGGCCGGCCGTTAGTATAAACCACCGTTAGGTGAGTCCACCTATTGGCCAACGCTCCCTGCCACACCAATGACGCGGGCATATAATCCGAGGCGTGTTCATACACACTTATTCCGTTCGTGCCCACGGACACCCCCATGCCGGCCTCCGTGCTGCTTAGACCGCCGCTAGCAGGGAAAATAAGGTAGCGCTGCCCCGCGATGCCTCCGTAGAGCCCTTGGAATGTATTGAGGTCACCTTCCGGGTCAATTTCGTGAGTGGCCGTGGGCCAGACCCACGCTTCGACGGTAAACGTACCGGTGGTGGTGGCGAGTGGCGAGCCAGCAACGGGGTTCACTGCAACGATGTCATCGACGCCGTCGAAGGCCAGCGAATGGCCAGCTACGTTGCTCGTGGCACGCAGCGCCGTAGGGGTATTTGCTGCAATGGTGCCGCTGGGTGGGGTCACGCTCACGCTCACCAAACAGGCAAATGGGCATGTGTAGTCGTACAAGTAACGCGCTTCAGCACTGGTCAAAGCCCGATTATAGATTCGGGTCTCGTCGTAGAGGCCTCCTCCTGCCAAGAACACATGACTTCCCCACACGCCAGGCATTGTCATGCCTAAACGCTCTTCTAGTAATTGGCCGTCTTTGTACAGCCTGCCAACGCCTTGGTCGAATGTAAAGATGTACTGCTGCCAGACATTGAGCGGAAAAATGTCGCCGGTCAAGTGAATCCGGGTTGGGATATCTGTGCCCACATAGATTTCCCCGCTTGCAGTGGAGTGAAATGCAAAAGTCCCCCACCTATCCCAAACCGCTGGTCCATAATCAAAACGCTCCGTGGGCCTAATCCACCAAGATATCGTATAAGCAGTCGGTTGCCAATTTACTGGCAGTTCCACCGCTACATGTCCTCCGTCTGGCACGTTCACAGCACCCGAACCCTGTATGCCGGCCGTCGGTGACCACGTGCTTCCGGCCGTGATTCCAGCATTATACTGCGGGCCAATGGCGTTGTATGCCACGCTGCCGGCTTGCTCGTCGAACGGGAGACGCGTCACCAAGCCCCCGGTAAGAGAACTGCCGCAGGGCGCTTGTGCTCGCGACGCTGAACCGAGGCCGGTCACAAAAGCAATTAGAATAAACAGGCGGTGTAAAGATGTACCCATGCGGGGGCGGTGGTAGTGGACGTGGGGCGAGAGCAGTGGCGCGTCGGCGCGCAAGAGGTGTCTTGCAACGATGACGTAGGTATAGTATTTTTTCAGAGGCCTAGCGATGCGTTTGCACTCCTTATCAAACCTGGGAAAGGACGGTGGCTGGCCTTGGCTGTGCTAACAGCCGCGCACGGCCGAGCCATGCAAACGAAGTTGCGAACTGCAAAAGGGGGCCTGGACACATGAAGTAATCGAAGGATAGCAACTGTCGCATTGCCGACAGCCAATGCAGAGGGTAGACATGGTTGCAGCCGGTGTATTACGGGCTCTTACCACCACTGCAAATCAACCCAAGCTCGAAAGCGGAGCAGATTCACTGAGAAGTGCAACAAGTAATGCTGCACGGTAAAGAAGAGTGTCGTGCAAGTGGAAAAGGGAAGGTCCACTCGCGAGGAAAGGTGAAGCAAAGCTAAGCAGAAGGACAACGAGCAAGCAAGTCCTTAAAGAACTATATTATTGCGAGGACCAATACAAGTATAGGGGATATCATTAATTTGCCTGTAGAGAGAACCTGAGGTGGTCTAGGGAAGGCGGACAGAAGAAGGACGTATATTTCTTCTGTTATGGCAACCAAAACCTGTGGGTCGTCGCCCGACAAACGACGTAAGTGCGACTCGGCCTTTCAGGCCGAGGCCTTGCGCTTGGCCAGCGAGAGCCGCAGCACGCAGGCGGCCGCGCAGCAGTTGGGCATCAGCCCGAAGGTGCTCTACCGCTGGCAGCAGACAGTGAGCCGGTACCGAAATCGGACGACAAGAGCGAACTCGGTAAGCTCTGCAAAGAGGTGGAGCAGTTGAAGTCAGGCTAGGCCTCCGAGCAAACCCGAAACATCGAGGAGAAGGTGAATTCGGCCATCAGCGCTGGCAAAATCACCGCTACCCAAAAAGATGTCTATATGGCCTTGCTGAGCGCTGACTTCAATGACACCTACAAGATGCTGAGCGTGATGCTAAGACAGCAGTCTGTGGCGAACTGCACCAAACATGCTGCAGTGAGGAAGCGACCGAGGGAATAAAACAAGAGCAAACTGTGCTGTTTTCCCCTATAGTGTCCCCTATAAAAAACAAACCCCGTTTCCAGCCTGGAAACGGGGTTTTTAGTGGCCACGTTAGGAATCGAACCTAAATCAAGAGCTTCGGAAACTCTCATACTATCCGTTGTACGACGTGGCCAGGTCTGGATAGGACTGCAAAAGTAGCCTCAAAAGCCAAGGCGACCAAATTGTGGGGTCAATTTCCTAAGCTCCTCTTCGGGCGTGCACAACCCAGGGGCCGGAAAAGCAGTTAAGCAATCGAACCTATCTGGTTTAACACTTCAAACTCTCTATCCTGATTTTATGAAAAAGAACCTGTACACGGCCGACGCTTCGGCCGTCGGTGGCCGCAGCGGCCACGTGCGCTCCGCCACGGGTGTCATCGACATGGAAATGTCGGTTCCTGAAGGGCTGGGCGGCAAAAAAGGTGCTACCAACCCCGAAGAATTATTCGCCGCCGGGTACGCCTCGTGCTTCCAGCAAGCGCTGCTCGTAGCTGCTACCCGCAACGGCGACACGCTCGACAAGGAAAGCTCGGTGAAGTGCTCGGTTACGCTTTTTCAAGAAGGCGAAGCCTACGGCCTCAGCGCCATTCTGGACGTAGACCTCAAGAAATTTGACGAAGCCAAAACCATCGAGATGGTTCGTTTCGCCCACAAAATCTGCCCCTACTCGGTGGGCACCCGCGGCAACATGGAAGTGGAGCTGCGCGTGGAAGGCAAAGCCATTCCGGTGCAAGCCGAAGAAAACGCCGGCGTCGCAGCTAATTCGTAGCGTCACCGGTTATTACTGGCAACGAAAAGCCCCGGCTGGACATCCAGCCGGGGCTTTTCGTTGCTGGCAGGCGTGATTAGGCCGTGGCCAGCACTTCTTTTACGCGGGCAGCGGCGTCTTTCAGCAGCACAGCCGACGATACTTTCAAGCCGCTCTCGTCGATGATGCGGGCGCCTTCTTCGGCGTTGGTGCCTTGCAGGCGCACGATGATGGGCACGCGGATGTCGCCGATGGCTTTGTAGGCTTCTACCACGCCATTGGCCACCCGGTCGCAGCGCACGATGCCGCCGAAGATGTTAATCAGGATGGCCTTCACGTTCGGGTCCTTCAGGATGATGCGGAAGCCGGCCTCTACGGTCTGGGCGTTGGCTCCACCCCCCACGTCGAGGAAGTTGGCAGGCTCGCCGCCGCTCAGCTTGATGATGTCCATGGTAGCCATGGCCAAGCCGGCGCCGTTCACCATGCAGCCCACGTTACCGTCGAGCTTCACGTAGTTCAGGTTGTTCTGGCTGGCTTCTACTTCCAAGGGGTCCTCCTCGTTGAAGTCGCGCAGGGCCACGAAATCCTTGTGGCGGTACAGGGCGTTTTCGTCCAGCGTCACTTTGGCGTCAACGGCCAAAATCTTGTTGTCCGACGTTTTCAATACCGGGTTGATTTCGAACATGCTGGAATCGGTTTCGTCGTAGGCTTTGTACAAAGCGGTAACGAACTTCACCATTTCCTTCTGCGCGTCGCCTTCCAGGCCCAGGTTGAACGCAATTTTGCGCGCCTGGAAGCCCTGCAGGCCTACGGCGGGGTCCACGTGCTCGCGGTGGATTTTCTCGGGGTGGGCCTCGGCCACTTCCTCGATGTCCATGCCGCCCTCGGTGGTGTAGATGATGACGTTTTTACCCAAAGCGCGGTCCAGCAGCACGCTCATGTAGTATTCCTTGGGCTCGGAAGCGCCGGGGTAGTACACGTCCTGGGCCACCAACACTTTGTTTACCAAGCGGCCTTCGGGGCCGGTTTGCTTGGTGATGAGCTGCATGCCGATGATGTTGCCGGCAATTTCCTTCACCTGCTCCAGGTTTTTGGCGAGCTTCACTCCGCCCCCTTTGCCCCGGCCACCGGCGTGAATTTGCGCCTTGATGACGTGCCAACTGGTGCCGGTGTCGGCGGTCAGTTTTTCGGCGGCAGCCACGGCTTCTTCGGGCGTGTCGGCCACGATGCCTTCTTGCACGCGGACGCCGTATTTTTTCAGGATTTCTTTGCCCTGATATTCGTGAATGTTCATAAAAACGGGTAAGGGGTGGGGTTAGCTATGCTCACACTCGGTTGGTGGCACGAAAGTACGGCGTCCGGCCGTCATTACGACACCCAGCAGGAAGTAGCGCGAACTTTGTAGTTCGCGTCCCCGGCGGATATCCGAACGGCTTTAACGGCGCGGGGACGCGAACTACAAAGTTCGCGCTACTTCGCTATTGCCCGTACCACCGGGCCAAAACCGCTTCAGCGGGCTTGTGCTGGGGCGTAAAATCGGCATGACGTCGAGCCGGGCCATCGGGCGCCAGCCCCGGGTACCACTTCCAAATAAACATGCCCTTGAGCCACGGCTGGCCCCAGCAGGCCCGAAATAGGGCCTCGTAGCAACGGGCTTGAGTAGCCTCGTCAGGCACTGCGGGCACGGCCGTGCGCTCGGGCCACTCCCAGGGCCTGGCGGCGGCATCGGGGGTGGTTTTGTAGCCGACTTCGGTAAAGACCACGGGCTTTTTCACCTTTTTCTGCCAGGCGGCCAGGGCGCGCAAGTGCGGCTCCCAACCGCTCAGCAAGCTGTCTAGCGGGGGGGTGGCCGCGGTGCTGAGCGGAAAGTAGGCCTGAATGCCCACGTAGTCCAGCGCGTCCCAAAAGCGAATCTGCTGGTACTCGCCGCTCCAGTTGGCGGCGTAGGTGAGCGGGCCGTGGTACACCCGCCGAACCTGCTTTATCAGGCGGCGCCAAGCCTTTTCGTGGGCCGGCTCGGTGGCGTGCAGCAGCTCGGTGCCAATGCACAGCCCGTCGAATTTGCCCTGCTCCGCTACTTGAGCGTAGTGCAGCAGGTAGCGGGAGTAGCTGGCAAACCAAGCGTCCCAGTTGGCCTGGCTGGTCATGTTGATGTCGCCGGGCCAGGTGCCGTTGCCCCGCACCCACACATGCGGCTTCATGAGGGTGCGAAGGCCGTGTTGGTGGGCCAGCTGGGCCGTGTGCAGCAGGCCGGCGTCGCTCTCGCCCCAGTAGCTTCCTCGGCCCGGGCGCCGCTCCGTTCGCACCCGAATGAGCGGTTCGTCGGCTCCGGCTTGCCAGCCGAAGGGCATTTGGGCTATCCAGGTCACGTGGGCTTTTAGGAGCGGCGCTAGCTCGGCGGCCGTGACGGAGTCGCCACCCACCCAGCTCACGCCCCGCAGGCGGCTGCTGTCGTAAGCCGCGGGCCGCTGCTCAGTGTAGCTGGTTCCCTCCAACTCGGCTTCGATGTCGGTTGGGTAAGCGGATGGCTGCCGACGTGGTTCGGGGCGTTGAACGACGCGAGGCCAGGCCCACAGCGCCAGCAGCACGGCTGCACCCACGGCGAGCAGTGGCCAGCGGCGGCGCCAGGAAACGAGCGGAGGAGTCATGAAAGAAAATGCAGCCAAGGCCAAAATATTGTCTACGCCAATCCATTGGCTTCTCAACCATTCGGGCTCGCCTGCGCTCAGATTGTGCGTAGCTTTGCCACTACCCCTGCACCATTCACGTCTATCGTTGCCCGCCGTTGCTGCAAGCTATTAACATTCACAAGAGCTACAATGCCCTGAACGTCCTTAAGGGCATCGATTTGACGATTGAAAAGTCGGAAATCGTGAGCATTGTAGGGTCCTCGGGGGCCGGCAAAAGCACGCTGCTGCACATCCTGGGCACCCTGGACAGCCCCGACTCGGGCGAAGTGTTGTTCGACGGCGAGTCGGTGAGCACGCTGGGCCGCAACGACTTGGCGCGGTTCCGCAACCGGCACATCGGCTTCATCTTCCAGTTTCACAACCTGCTGCCCGAGTTCACGGCCCTCGAAAACGTGTGCCTGCCCGCCTACCTGGCCGGCCGCTCCGAAAAAGAAGTGCGCGTACGGGCCCGCGAGCTGCTCGGCATGCTGAACATGGAATTCCGGGCCGACCACAAGCCCAGCGAAATGAGCGGCGGCGAGCAGCAGCGCGTGTCCGTGGCCCGCGCCCTCATCAACTCGCCCGAAATCATCTTTGCCGACGAGCCCAGCGGCAACCTCGACACCAAAAACGCCCAGGAACTGCACCAGATTTTCTTCCTGCTGCGCAAAGAACTGGGCCAAACCTTCGTCATCGTGACGCACAACGAGCAGTTGGCCGACATGGCCGACCGCAAGATTGTGATGCGCGACGGCCACATTCTGGAAGGCGGGTAAGCAATCAATAAGTATTGGGCTGGGCTTGGCCTGGCAAACCTCACCCCCGGCCCTGCCGGGTACGACCCCTCTCCCGCGGAGAGGGGAGCTACGGCGGCGTGGACGTAGCGCGGACTTTTAAGTCCGCGCGTGAACTGTATTTACGTAGGCAACTCGCGGACTAAAAGTCCGCGCTACTATTCGTCAGGCTCCCCTCTCCGCGAGAGAGGGGTCGTACCCGGCAGGGCTGGGGGTGAGGTTTGCCAGGCCAAGCCCAGCCCACCGTCCTTATTAACAGCAAACGTGCCTCACGGGGCGGCCACAAACCACTTGTCGCCTGAGTCGTCCAGGTTGTGGCCTTCTACTTTGCCGCGGGTGGCGGCGTCGATGGCAAAATAATAGAGCGGGCGGCCTTTATAGGTGAGCTGCTGGCGAGTACCGTCGCGGGTGATGGTACCGAAGTCGCTGCCTTTTAAGGACGATGGTACTGCGGGCGCACTCAAAAACAGGGCTGGCCAAATGGCGGCGCAGCCACTGACGCAGTTGGTGGCCTGCGCAGCGGGCGTGGCGTTGTTGTCTTTGGCAAACGTGTACAGCGTGCGCCCGTTCATGTCGACCAGGTAGGAACGGTTGGCCACGACTTTGGTGGTCTTATCCTCCACCAGTTTGCTGGCCAGCACCACGCCGTAGTTGGGGTTGACGACGTGCCATACCGTGCCAATGCCGTTGCCTCCGGTGACGCCCGGCGCTTCGCGGGTGAACACCCCGCCCGACGCTGGGGCGTAGTAGTAGAGCGGCCAGCCTTTGTAGGTGGTCTGCGGGCGGCCGTCGGCGGTGGTTTTGGTGGCGAAATCCTCGGCCTTCAGAGCCTTGGGCACCTTGAGGTTGGCTTCGTAGTAGATTGGCCACAGCGGGTTGCAGGTGGCGCTGGTGCAGGTGTTGGCGCCGTCTACGTCGCGGGCGAAGAGGTAGAGGGTATTGCCGCTGGCATCGGTGAGGTACTCGCCCAGGGTGGCCGAAGTGGCCAGTTTCACGGTGGCCACGGCGTCCGGGTCTTCTTCGGGCGAATCCTTGTCGCAGCCGCTGGTGCCGAAGCTCAGCGCAACGAGGAGTGTTACGCTTAGGCCAAAGGACCAGAAACGGGATAGAAATGAGGGTGCTGATTGTGCCATGTGGGGTTGATATTGGATGAAGCTGAAAAGTGGAATGCCGCCTCCTTGCCCAAGTTTTTGGGCACAGCAGGTTTCAACCGCCGCCCGGGCCGGACGTGCAGATGCGGGAGCCATGCGCGGCGCTTGGCCTAAAAGAAGAAATGCGGAACAGTTGGCAGGTGCGCGGGCAGCAGAAGTCGGCGCCGACTTCCGGCTGCTCGCGCACGGACCAGCCGACGCGCCAGGATATGGGGCCGGGTGGGGCGGCCCAGCCCTGGACAGGGGCTTTACCTCCTACTCGGAGGCCATCGCAAAATGGTTGCTTCGGCCGCTTGGTCTTTTGCATAAGGCCTGGAAAGCGACTACTAAGGCGACTTGGAACAATGGCTGAACCGCTGGAATTTTAGCAAAGCGGGTGATGTTCTGTCCAAAAGCTGAGCTTCCCAACTGCTTTAGTTTTTATATTTTTACTTATTGTTAATAAGTAATTGATTTACAGTAACAAAATTTACCAATATTTTTGGCTTTTTTGGCACGTTTCTTTCTACCTTTGGGTTGTATTAAAGAACATCAGTTGGACACATTAACAAACAACATCGCCATGAACGAGGCCACCAAAACCACCAAGGACATTACCAAAAAAGTAAAAGTTGAGAGCTTTGACATCAGTCGCTCCGACGAAACGCTGGACTTGGCGAAGGACCTCGCTAAGTTCATCAAAGACAACAAGCTCACCACGAACGTGCAGGGCAAGGAGTTCGTGAACGTGGAGGGCTGGCAGTACGCTGGCTCGCGCCTGGGCATTGTGCCCATCGTGGAGCACGTCATCAACGTGAGCAGCGCCGAGGAGATGAAGTACCAGGCCAAAGTCACCTTGTTTGACCTGCGCCACCAGACCACCGTGGGCGCTGGCTTCGCCGTGTGCTCGAATAAAGAGAGCGGCAAGAAATTCTACCAGGAATTTGCCATCATGAGCATGGCGCAGACCCGTGCCATTGGCAAGGCCTACCGCAACTGCCTGGCCTGGATTATCCGCGCCGCCGGCTACGAGCCCACTCCTGCCGAGGAAATGGACTACAACACCAACACGCCGGCCGCAGCGCCCGCCCCGGCTGCTGCAGTGGCCCAGGCCGTGCCCGCCATGCAGGTAGTGCCCGCCGAGGCTCCGGCCGTAGCTGCTGAGCAGGCTGCCGCACCAGTACAATACGCTACGGCTGCCCAGAAAGAGGAAATCATCCGCTTGCTCAACCACCCGGTCATCACCCGTCCGGAGAAGACCAAGATGCTGCTTAACATCAACCGCCTCGACGAGGAGCGCGCCGTGCAGGCCATCGCCAAGCTGCGCAAAGCCATCGACGACCGTGAGAACGGCGAGAAGGCCGCTGCTTAAGCTTCGGCTGAACCCTTAGAAAAAGCCCGGTGCCGTAAGGTACCGGGCTTTTTTTGTCGGTTGCTAATTCGCTTTCCTATATTGAGCCGTGAACCAGTGTGCGAAATGGACCGCAAGCTGCCTTCATAAGGCTAAGAATTCTACCATTTCGCTGAACGTCAATGTGGCCTATGGTCAGTATCTTCATCGTTTCACCCTATCCTCGGTTATGAAACCCGTCCCTGCTTTCCTCCTTGGCATGGCCCTCTTGGCGCTATTCGGTTCTGCTTCCGCTCAAACAACGCCACCTGCTGCCCCCAAAACCCCCGTCGGGAAAGGCGCACCTCTTCCCAAAAAGGCCGCCGCTCCAGCGCGCACGGCGTCGGCCGTGAAAATGGACACCGCCGCCTTTCGTCGTTCCGGACGCCCCGCCGACCACATCCGAACCCGCCCCCGGCCTATTCCCTCGAAAAACTAGGGGAGAGGTCGCTGAAGCAGCCGCTGGACTGTTCTTCGAACCGTTTAAGTGAACTGATTCAGCGCTTGGTTAGAATGAGTAGCTTCTATGTTGCCCTTTGTACAGCTCCGTTTGACCTATCATAAACTACTCGTTACCGTCGGCACGAGTCTGTGCCTAATGAGCTGCACAGAGCAACCCTCGCCCATTGCTTACCCGCCAGCGGTGGTACAAGCCGGCGAGCAGCAACGTTACAAAACGGCGCTCTGGAGCGTATCCACCAGCTTCTTGGACAGCACCGTATTTTGGCAGCCCCCGGGCGATTCGGTGTGGCGTACACTCGAGGGCTTGGTGAGCCTTGAACAGCGCCTGGTCAAGCTCGAGCGCGGCACCGGCACCACCTCCTTTCGCTTTCAGCCGGTTGAACAGCCGGGGATGCCGTTGTGGCGCCTATGGAACAACTGCTTTCGGTACGGCCCGCCCAACGGCGGCTTCCGGCCCCTGGTAGAGGTATGGGTGAACCAGCGCGACGGACTGATTGACTCCACCTTAGCCATAAACAACATAATCTCTACGGGCTTCGGCCGCAAGCTCAACGAGAAGGGTGACTGGATGCCCATGAACCGCCGCGAAGCCCGGCTGCTGCAGTTTCATACCGATTCCCCCTTCAAACGGGCATTCCTGCGGGCCCATTACGCCGAACTGCCATCCAATTTACAGCGGCTCTGCCACGAAAATGGTATTCTAAAATAATGCTCCTTCAAGTGAACGGAGCGCGTTTACCTTCGGACCGTTTGGCAGAACTTCAAGAAAACGGTATTACTGGTTAGTCATTACTTTGCCGCTTGTAAAGCCTCTCTTTTCTTGCTGACCTCTGTGCGCACCCTATTCGGTTTGTTGCTCCTGCTGTTTCTTATTGGCAGTTCCGATGCGCTGGGATACGCTTGGAAGCCAACACGCGCGCGGTTGCTTCCCCCGCCCGACACGTGCGCCCCCCCGTCCTACTGGCGCAAAGCGGCGGCCTTGGTGGAGCGGGTTGTTCGCGAAGAGGGCTGGCTAAATTTCACGTACGCCGACGAGGGAGGGTTTAACTCTCTGAAGCAGTACCGCCGCCAAGGCACCTGCCGCATTATCCCGGTGGCGTACGTGCTGGCCGGGCCGTTTCAACGCTACCAACCGGGCGAGGAACTGGGACAGTACTGGCACTGGGACACGCTGCATTTCCAAGCCGTGGCTTATCAGCGCCGCCGGCCCGTTGGGCTCTTGCGCTTCCACACGTCGCCCGACACGTCCCGCGTTTACTTCGCGTGCGACAGTGTACCCGGGCCCAGAATCGCCCAGTACGAGCAGCGGCTGTTTCGCCTGTTCTTTACGGCCTCTTTAGGGGCGTATTGCGTGCGGTCCAACGGGCGAGTGTGGGTGCTGGACCCGCGAACGGGCCGGCTGCAGACGGTGGACACGTGGCTGCTGGAACAGGGCGGGGTAGTGGCCGTGAAGCAGCAGCTGGCTTATTATTACTCAACAGATTAATAACGCTCTATTTCTTAAACCCTAACCTAAGAGGCTGTTACGCTTCTTTATACAGCAGCACCTGGACGTTTTGACTATTGTTTAGTTTAAGAAACTCGTCTACAATTCAAAGTTCACGAAGCTCGGATTGGACCTTACTAAAGCGGTTTCAGGCTTTGTGTAAATAGCAGGCAGTAGCGTGGACATTTTATT